>CAYUBU010000020.1:0-5834 GCA_964443105.1 uncultured Nitrospirota bacterium | reverse complement strand
AAATTGAAAACCCTTGAGGAACAGCGCAGGGCGTTACTCGTGAAGGCTCGTGAAAAGGGCATCTGGGTATCACCCCGAAGCGAAGAGCTGGTGGGGAGCTGGGTTGAAAGAGGATCGGAGGTGGGCGTTCTGGTTAACGAGGGGGCCTTTCGATTTTCCGCGGTTGTTCCCCAGGGAGAGGCATCGAGACTGTTCGATGGAAAGATCAGAGGTGCCGAGGTTCGTCTTGTTGGACAGGGGGATAAAACCATCAGCGTCCGGGAATACAAGTTCATTCCGTTCCAGCACGAAAAACTTCCCTCCGCGGCACTTGGCTGGGGCGCCGGAGGGGAAGTACCCGTATCCGTTGAAGACGATACGGGTCTATCGACGACGGAGCCTTTCTTCCAGATATACGCCGATCTCAACCAGGAGTCGGCCGTGGCCTTTCTGCACGGGCGTTCAGGCCAGATCCGATTTTATCTCGGTCCTGAGCCTCTGCTGGAACAGTGGGCCCGGAAATTCCGGCAACTCCTGCAGAAGAGGTACCAGATTTGATTCTTCCGGCAAGCGACTACCGGGCAACCCGCATCGTTGTTCCAGGCAAGTTGCATACAGGCTTGGACCGTATGGCCAATGGCGCGATCGGCCGTCACCGGGGGCGGGCCCGCGTTTTGAAAGAGATGCACCAGGACGCGGAGCAGATCTTCGAACGTTCCCTGGAATTGACCCACGTGGCTGAAGGGAAACTCCGTGCTCGTCTCCGGGAGATCCAGGCATGCTTCAGGCGGCAGCGCAGAGGGTATGAAATGCATCTCTCCGAGGCCCTGGCTCTCGTGGCAGAGGCTTCGAGCCGGGTCCTCGGTCTTCGCCCATACCCGGTGCAGATCCTCGGTGCCCTGGCCCTTTGGAAAGGCTATCTGGCTGAAATGGCAACCGGTGAAGGGAAGAGCCTGACTGCCAGCCTGGCCGGCACCCTTGCCGGCTGGACCGACAGGCCCTGCCATATCATTACGGTCAACGACTACCTTGCCGGGCGCGATGCTGACACCATGAGGCCCTTCTATTCTTTTTGCGGGGTTTCCGTGGGCTGGGTGAGCAGTACCATGGAACCCCAGGAGCGGCGGATCAACTATGAGAAGGGGATCGTCTACACGACGAGCAAGGAAATTCTCGCCGACTTTCTCAGGGACCGACTAAAGCTGGGCCGTTGCCATCAGGCCTCCCGTCGGTTGATCCGGCGCCGGTTCCACTCCCGGAGCGCTGTGCCTGATGAACTCGTCATGCGGGGCATCGATACGGCGATTGTAGATGAGGCCGATAGTGTGCTCATCGATGAGGCTGTGACACCCTTAATCATCTCCCGTTCCCAGGCCAATGAGCCTCTCTTGGAAGCGTGCCGCATTGCCCACAAGATGGCGGAAAACCTTTCCGACTCCACCGATTATCGTATCAATAGGAAATACCGTGAGGTTGTACTCACCGAGATGGGGCAGAAAAAAATAGAAGCGCTGGCCGCCGACCGTCCCGGCATGTGGCAGGGCAAAGTGCGCCGGGAAGAATGGGTCACCCAGGCTCTGATGGCCCTGGAGTTCTACAATCGGGGTCAGCAGTACGTGGTGCATGAGGGGGAAGTGGTCATCGTGGACGAGTTCACCGGCCGTCTCATGCCGCAAAGGACCTGGCAGCACGGCCTCCATCAGGCCGTGGAAGCCCGGGAAGGGGTGGAGTTGTCGGAGCCCAACGAGACGCTGGCGCGGCTCAGCTTCCAGAGGTTTTTCCGCTTCTTCCGGAAACTCAGCGGCATGACGGGTACGGCCAGCGAAGCGGCGTCCGAGTTCTGGCAGATATACCGCCTGCCTATCTTGAGGATTCCAACCCACAGACCCTGCGTGCGCAAGCAGCTTCCGGACAAGCTCTACCGGGACCAGAAGACTAAGTGGGCGGTGATTGCGGAGGAAATCGGTCGATGCCATGAGACGGGACGCCCGGTCCTCGTGGGGACGATAAGCGTAAAGGCAAGCGAGAATGTGGCATCCCTGCTGGCCGAGCAGGGGTTGTCCTTCAACCTGCTCAACGCTGTGAGGCACAAAGAGGAGGCGGCCATCGTAGCCGGAGCCGGTAAGCGGGGTGCGATTACAATCGCCACGAACATGGCGGGACGGGGTACAGACATCAAATTGGAGCGGGGGGTTGCCGAACTCGGCGGTCTTCATGTAATTGCGACGGAGCGCCACGAGTCGAGCCGCATCGACCGGCAGCTGTTTGGCCGGGCCGGTCGTCAGGGTGACCCCGGCAGTGCCCAGGTCTTTGTCAGTCTCCAGGACGAATTGATCCTGCGGTTTCTTCCCGCGTCCATTGGCCGCTGGTTAGCATCTGCCGTTGAAAAGCAGACACCCCCGCTGAACCGGTTGGCTGAATATCTATATTCCTACGCCCAGAGTGCCGCTCAGCGTCTTGCATTCCGACAGCGCAGGGGCGTGCTCCACACGGATACATGGCTCGCGGATGCACTTTCATTTACCGGTTCAAGTGTTGAAAGGTGACGTTTGGGCACGCCGCTCTTCCGATTGTTGCACGAATTCAATTTCCCTCTCACGATCCCAGGCCACCACGCGGTTACGACCCCCTTCTTTCGCCTCATATAAGGCCCTGTCGGCCCGTCCCAATAGGTTTTCGATGCCGTCAGATCTACTGAGCATATCGCTAACACCAAAACTGGCAGTAAGATGAATCTCAATTCCTTGGGCGATTTGAAGGGTGTGGGCCGCTATATTAGTACGGATACCCTCGGCGATTTTGGCCGCTCCTTCAATACTGCAGTTCGGCAATAGAATACAAAATTCTTCACCGCCATATCGACAGACGGAGTCGTCACTGCGGACTTCCAATTTCAGGCTTTGGGCAAAGTATTGGATTGCCTGGTCGCCTACGGCGTGACCGTAATTATCATTGATCGACTTGAAAAGGTCGATGTCCACCATGATGCAGGCAAGATCGATTCCTTCTGCGGCGGCGCTGGCTATATAGTTCTCCGACAATTCGAAAAAGGCCCGTCGAGTAAGACAGTTGGTCAGGGAATCTTTCGTGGCAAGAACTTCCAATTCCTGGTTCTGGAGTTCTATCCTCTCGTTGGATACCTGCAACATTTCCAGCATTTCCGAGAGCTGATGGTTCTTCTCTTCCAATTCTGTCACATCATCGAAGGTGGCCAGGGCGCCTCGGCTCTTCCCTGTGTCATCAAGAATAGGCGAAATGTTTGTCATGAAAGACCGCAGTTCATTGGCTCTTGTTGCAATGCTCATGGGAATCCCCGGTCGAATCTTCCCACTGGCAATGACCTCGACCCAGGGGACTGTCT
Organism: uncultured Nitrospirota bacterium; assembly: GCA_964443105.1. Lineage (GTDB taxonomy): Bacteria > CG2-30-53-67 > CG2-30-53-67 > CG2-30-53-67 > CG2-30-53-67 > CAYUBU01. The sequence goes on along the minus strand of CAYUBU010000020.1, from coordinate 2,494 downwards.
CCAAAGGCGAATTGGTTGCAGGGTTAATCCAATCCAGTTGTGCTGCATTCAGCCCCAACAGAGTTTCCACCGTGCAGCCAACCTTATCCGCGAAGGTGCTGTTCGCGAGAATAATCTGCCCTTTCGCGTCCATGATAAGCACGCCCTCTGTCAGTGTATCAAACGCATATTTCACACGCTTTGGCATGACGGTCGAGGGGTCTAGATGCCGTAGCGTCCTTTTCATATAGACGAAAAAGCCGAAAAAGGAAAGAAGCGCTACCTGCACCAGTAGTATGATGAGCGGACTGATGCGATAACCGAACAGCAACAAGGAATCATGGGGGGAGAAGCTTATTTCCATGGTTCCCCACGGCTTGCCACGCTGATAGAGCGGAACCTGCCAATGCGTGGGAGTTGAAGTTTCACCTGCCGGCGAGACCCAGAGGTCTTTGTGCTCCGATGTCTGTGCGATGTATCGTCCTTCAGTATTTCGCATCCCCATGGAAATAAGGTCATCATGCAAGTTAACCATGACATCCATTGTTTCCCTGATGGCAGCCACATTGTTGTATCGGGCGGCCAATGTAGACTGTGCGGCCAATGATTGAGCGATATTCTTTCTCGCTTCCATGGCCAAAAGGGATCTGTCCGGGATTAGACCAACGAGGTTACCGAGCAGTAACACGCTGATGGTGATAAAAACCAGACCCAAGCTGATTCGGACGGCCGGAGATAATCGTATCACGACGGATCATCCTCCTTCCGGTTTCTGGTATGATCCTCCTGCATGGCATCGAGCAAATCCGAAACTTCCTTGTCTTTTCTTCTCTCTTCTTCTTCGCTGGCACGGATTTCGTCAAGTCGTTTCTGTCGTTTCTTGCTTGAAAGTGGCAGCACGGGCAATGGGTCGAACCCTTTCCATAGGGGCACGGAAGTGATGGCGCTGGCAATGAGTGAGCCCAGGCGCAGCGCCCATGTGGCTAACCCTGCGGTTAAGGACAATGTTGTTCCCACCACCGCTTTTCGGAATACGATTTCTTTTCTGTCAATGGAATCGATATGCTCCTTTGTGAGCTCAACAGATTTGTTTATGTCTCCATTGATTTCGAGCAGTTCCACCCCCTCGGTTCCTGCCGGTTCAGATAGTCCATGAAAGGAGCGGTGATCCCCCGTCATTTCCGCACGTTCGTTTCCTCCCCGGTGGTCAATCCATTCAGAACTTTCAGCCAGGCTGTCCAGCTTGTGCGGCACCGAGGGATTCCTAGGGAATCGGTACGTAGGCCTTTCACGTTTCGGCTCTCGTCTATTGTCTACAGGATTGTTTTCCATGCCTTCATTGTTGTCTGGGGTGTCGACAGGTTCCGGAGGAGGGGTGTCGCCTTCGTCTCCGGGGTCGTCGTCCTTCGGCACATCGTCGACGAAGGATCCTGCTATTGCTTTAACACCAGTGATAACGGCTCCTCCCCCATCTTCTGCTCTGGTGGCGATCGTGAGTGGCCCGAAGAAGTCCGACGCTGGCTGAAAAGCGACCGTCGTGAGTAACGTATTTACGTCGGCCAGCTGGCCAGTGGCAGTCCATACACCGGTGACAGGGTCATACGTTGAACTTGCGGTGCCGGAGGTGCTCGTGCTCAGGCTACCCGCGGTGGGATCGGACAGCCGCAAGGTTACAGTAACGTCTTCACTATCAACATCGGTGACCACAATATCAGTGAGATCCAGTACAGAGCCCTGAATGTAGGCTTCCGGGGCGCTCATGTTGGTGGCGCTCGGTGCGTCGTTGACTGGTTCAAGCACGATCGTAGCTGTGCCCGTAGCCGAGACCGCTAGATCGTCATCAAATACCTGATAGTCGAAGGTCATATTGCCTGAAAAGTCACGATCCGGCGTAAAGACAAAAGATGTTCCGGCATCACCCATGCCGCCGGACAGCATCAAAGACCCGTTAACGACATCGCTGATACTGATATACAGGTCAACATTCACATCGTCCACGTCTGCAGCACCGATCAGAGCCAGCATTTCAGCATGGGTATAAACTTGTACGGTGTCTTCAGTGCCACCATCTGATGCTGTAGCTGCGACAGTCGGGGCATCGTTGACCGGCGCTAGAGCGATAGCCGCCGTCCCAATCGCTGAGACTGCGAGGTCGTCGTCGAAAACCTGGTAATCAAATGTCAAATTCCCGAAGAAGTCGGCGTTCGGTGTAAACGTGAAGATGGTGCCTATACCACCCGTGTCGCCGCTTAAACTCACTGACCCGTTGACCACATTGCTTATGCTGACGTACAGGTCCGCAGCCACATCATCCACATCTGCTGCTCCTATGAGGGTCAGCATTTCAGCATGGGTGTAGACTTGGATGGTATCTTCTAAACCACCGTCTGATGCCATGGCAGAAACAGTCGGGCTATCGTTCTCCCCGGTGACGTTTATTGTGAAGGTGGTCTCGACAAACTTGCCCCCGGTGTCTGTGGCCCGAACCGTGATATCCGCCGTACCGTTCTGGTTG
>CAYUBU010000019.1:0-18298 GCA_964443105.1 uncultured Nitrospirota bacterium | reverse complement strand
TTGCCATGTACCTCCAGGAGATTGATAATGTCTACGAGCTCCAGTGGGACGGTAAGATCACCTATGGCGACATTCACCACGAAGATGAGGTTCAGTTTTCCCGGTACAATTTTGAAGCCGCTGACGTCTCCATGCACCTGGCGCTTTTCGATGCCTATGAGAAAGAGGGATTGAGCCTCATCAAATTGGGTCTTGTCCTGCCAGCCTACGATTACTGCCTGAAATGTTCTCACACCTTTAACATGCTCGATGCCCGGGGCGCCATCAGTGTCACCGAACGAACCGGTTATATCGGCCGCGTGCGCAATCTGGCCCGCCTGTGCGCCCAGGGATATCTGGAAATGCGAGAAGAAAAGGGTTTTCCCCTCCTGGCTCGAGAGGGAAAACCGGCACCTCCGGGATGAGGTGGCCCGTCAGCCATAGAGCCTGCGGCATAAAACAATGAGCAAAGAACTGTTAATGGAAATCGGGACCGAAGAGGTTCCGGCGGGTTTCCTGCCCGACGCCTCCGCCGAGTTGAAGGCGCTGTGTGAGCAGCGGCTGCAAGAGGAGCGCCTGGCGTATGACTCGGTGCACACCTACGCCACGCCGCGGAGACTGGTGCTTCACGTGGAAGGATTGGGCGAACAGCAGGCCGAACTGAACGAATCGGTGATAGGGCCGCCCCGTTCCGTCGCCTACGATGGAGAGGGTAAGCCCACCAAGGCGGCTGTCGGATTTGCCCGCAACCAGGGTGTTGCGGTAGAAGACCTGACCATCGCTACGACGGCGAAGGGAGAGTATCTGTGCGCCGTGAAAAAGGCGGAAGGGCGCCCCACGCCGGAGATTCTGCAGAGCCTGCTGCCCCAGCTGGTCAAGTCGCTCCATTTCCCCAAGTCCATGCGCTGGGGGAACGGCACCTTTCGTTTTGCCCGGCCCATCCACTGGATTCTCTCCCTCTATAATGAGGAGGTGGTCCCCTTCGAAATCGATGGCATCAAGAGCGGCAACCTGTCCCGGGGCCACCGGTTCATGAGTGCCGGCTCCTTTGCGGTGCACAGTTCCAAGTCCTATAAAGCTTCTGCCCGGGAGCGTTTCGTCATGTTCGATCCGGAGGAGCGGCGAGGGGAAATTGAAAAACAGATTAAGGTGATTGAACAGGAGCTGGGCGGCAGGGTGATTCCCGATTCCCGTCTTCTGGAAGAGGTCTCGTGTCTTGTGGAATATCCCACTGCCCTTGCCGGCACCTACGATCAGGCATTCCTCAAGCTGCCCCGCCAGGTTCTGATTACCGCCATGCGGGAGCACCAGCGGTACTTCTCCCTGGAAGATGAGAGTGGGAACCTGATGCCCTACTTTGTTACGGTCAGCAATACCCGTCCCAAAGACACGGGCGACATCGTTTCAGGCAACCAGCGGGTGCTCAGGGCCCGGCTTACGGATGCCCTTTTCTTCTACAGCGGCGATACAAAGGACCCCTACGAATCATTCGTGGAGCGTTTGCAGGGGGTTACCTTTCAGGAGAAACTCGGCACTCTGTATGAGAAGGCGGAGCGGCTGCAAGCCCTTGCCGGCTGGCTGGCAAAACGCCTGGCTTGCGGTAATCGGGAACACGTGGTGCGTGCGGCACTGCTCTGCAAGGCCGATCTCTGCACGGAGATGGTGGGGGAATTCCCTTCGCTTCAGGGAGAAATGGGAAAGGAGTACGCCCGACTGTCCGGCGAACCCGACGCGGTGGCTCGGGCCATTGAGGAGCATTACCGGCCCCGTTTCAGCGGCGACAGACTGCCCGACAGCGATGAGGGGGCCATGGTCAGCCTGGCCGATAAGATTGACACCGTGGTCGGCTGTTTCGGGGTTGGTTTGATACCTTCGGGGTCGGAAGATCCCTATGCCCTCCGTCGCCAGACCCTGGCGATATTGACAATCCTGATTGAAAAGGGATACCCCCTGCCTCTTTCGGAACTCATCGGCCGGGCTCAGGGCGCACTGAACGGCAAGATCTCAGTCCCCCCCGATGAAAACCACCAGGTCATTCTCGACTATTTCAAGGGGCGGTTCTCGGGACTGATGACGGGCCGCGGGCATCGTTATGATACGGTGGACGCTGTCCTGGGGGCCCGTTTTGACGACCCTCTCGACGCGAAAGCCCGGGTGGAAGCCTTGTCGGCATTTCGGCAGGAGCCGCTCTTTGAGCCCTTCACCGTGGTGTGCAAGCGGGCCATGAACATCATCAAGGAAAGCTTCGGCACCCACGTGGAAACGTCTTTGCTCACTGAAAAGGTGGAACGACAACTCCATGAGGCCACAGGCAGCCTGGAGGCCTTGATTCCCGATCTCATGACTGGGCGCAAATATGGTGATGCCCTCCATGCCATAGCGTCGCTGCGAGACCCCATCGATGCTTTCTTTGAGGGCGTGATGGTCATGGACAAGGATCCAAGAGTTCGGGAGAACCGTCTGGCGCTTCTCTCCCGTGTTGCCGCGCTGGTGGCTCCCACGGCGGATTTTTCCAGGATCGTAGTGGACTGAGAGGCTGCTCCTGTTCCAATGACCATGGGGCTGAAATCGGGCTCCCGGTCTATTTTCTCTTGCCTTGGCGACGGATTTCAATTATATTAGCCAATCTGTTTGTACCACCCTGCCTGTTGCAGCGCGATTGCTTCACTCAAGATATCCGGGTGGGCCCGGTTTGCTTGTTTCTAAATCATTGGAAGGGGAGGATTCTGATGGCCAAGAAAAAGAAGTATGTCTACCTCTTTGCCAACGGTAAGGCGGAAGGAAAGGGAACCTGGAAAGAGCTTTTGGGTGGTAAAGGCGCCGGTCTTGCTGAAATGACGAGTCTGAAGATCCCCGTGCCCGCGGGCTTCACGCTCACCACGGAAGTCTGCACCGAATATTACAAGAACAGACAAAACTATCCGGCGGGGCTCAAAGATCAGGTTCAGAAAGCCCTGGCCGCTGTTGAAAAGGCCATGGGGGCGAAATTCGGTGATCCCGCCAAACCGCTTCTCCTGTCAGTCCGCTCCGGTGCAAGGACGTCCATGCCGGGCATGATGGAAACGGTTCTCAACATCGGGCTGACGACCAAGACCATTCCCGGAATGATCGCCCGAAGCAGCAACGAGCGTTTCGTTTACGATGCCTATCGCCGTCTTATCATGATGTATGCCGACGTGGTGATGGAAAAGGCCGCAGGCGTTGAGGTGGAAGAAGACCATGGTATCCGCCACCAGCTGGAAGCGGAAATGGATAAGATGAAGAAGGCCAAAGGCTACAAGGTGGATACTGATTTGACGGCCCGGGACCTGAAGAAGCTGGTGGACATCTTCAAGAAGAAGGTGCAAAAAGTTCTGGGCAGACCGTTTCCCGATGATCCCATGGCCCAGCTCTGGGGGGGAATCGGGGCTGTATTTCAGTCGTGGAACGGGAAAAGGGCGGTGTCGTACCGGCGGATCGAAGGGATCCCCGAAGAGTGGGGAACGGCCGTGAATGTGCAGTCCATGGTCTTTGGGAATACGGGAAGCCGCAGCGGTACCGGGGTTGCTTTTACCCGGAACCCGGCGACCGGAGAGCACGTCTTTTTCGGTGAATATCTCATGAACGCCCAGGGTGAGGACGTGGTGGCCGGCATCCGGACACCCCAGCCGATCAACAAGAAGCAGAAAGGGAACAGCCCCCTCCAGTCCCTGGAGGAGGAGGCGCCAGAGGTCTACAAGGCGCTGGTAAAGATCCAGAAGCGGCTCGATACCCACTACAAGGATATGCAGGACCTGGAGTTCACCATTGAAGACGGCAAGCTCTGGATGCTCCAGACCCGGTCGGGGAAACGGAACGGAACGGCGGCTATCCGGATTGCCGTGGAAATGGTGAAAGAGAAGCTCATCCCCCGGAAGACGGCGCTCATGCGGGTCGCGCCCCATCAGCTGGACGAACTCCTCCACCCCATGCTCGATCCCGAGGCCGAGAAAACCACCAAGCCCTTGGCCAAAGGGTTGCCCGCGGGCCCTGGCGGTGCCATCGGGCAAATTGTTTTCACCGCTGATGACGCTGAGGCCTGGGCAAAGGCCGGTAAGCAGGTAATCCTTGTGAGAAACGAGACCTCTCCGGAGGATGTGCACGGGATGCACGCGGCAGAAGCCATCCTGACGGCCAAGGGTGGGATGACGAGTCATGCCGCCCTGGTGGCCCGGGGATGGGGTAAATGCTGTATCGTGGGGTGCGGTGCGCTGGACATTCATCTCAAGAGCCGAAAGGTGGTTGTGGATGGTGTGACCCTGAGAGAGGGAGACTGGATCACCCTGAACGGCACAAGGGGACTTGTCTATCGAGGGAAGATCAATCTCCTGTCTTCTGACCCGGAGAAAAACCTTTATTACAAGACCCTCATGAAATGGGCGGACCAGGTGCGCAAGCTGGGCGTGAGAACCAATGCCGATACCCCGGAAGATGCCGCGCTGGCCCGCACATTTGGGGCTGAAGGCATCGGTCTTTGCCGCACGGAGCATATGTTCTTCGGGCCCGAACGGATCAAGGCGATTCGGGAGATGATTGTGGCCGAGACCCAGGAGAAGCGGCGCAAGGCGGTCATGAAACTCCTCCCCTACCAGCGCAGGGACTTTACGGGGATTCTCAAAGCGATGGCGGGGCTGCCGGTCACTATCCGTACCCTGGATCCGCCGCTTCATGAGTTTGTCACCCTTGATAAAGCCCAGGCCAAGGAACTGGCGAAAGACCTGGGCATCTCGGTCAACAAGCTGACCACTCGGATCGCCCAGCTCCATGAACTCAACCCTATGCTCGGACACCGCGGATGCCGTCTCGGCATCACCTATCCGGAAGTCACGGAAATGCAGGCCCGGGCTATCTTTGAGGCTGCAGCGAATCTGACGAAAAAAGGGGTCAAGGTCTATCCCGAAGTGATGATTCCCCTCGTGGGCAGTCCGTCGGAACTGGCCCATCAGCGCGCCATTGTAGAGAAGGCTGCCAAAGAAGTGACCCGAAAGATCGGGAAATTTCGCTATCAGATCGGCACCATGATCGAAGTTCCCCGGGCCTGCGTCGTTGCCGATAAGATTGCCGAATCGGCTGAGTTTTTCTCTTTTGGCACCAACGATCTGACCCAGACCGCCTTCGGTTTTTCCCGTGACGACATCGGGTCATTTCTTCCCGCATATCTTGAAGAGAAGATCCTCCCCGAGGATCCCTTTCAGAGTCTCGATCAGGAGGGTGTGGGCGAACTGGTGGCCATGGGTGTTCGAAGAGGAAGGAAGACCCGGAAGAACCTGAAAATCGGAATCTGCGGTGAGCACGGCGGCGATCCTCAGTCGGTGGAGTTCTGTCATCGTGTGGGACTCAATTATGTCAGCTGCTCTCCCTTCAGGGTCCCCATCGCCCGGCTTGCGGCGGCCCAGGCGGTCCTTCGCAAGTGAGGGGATTAGACCCGAGGCGGGGAATCCAGGGCGGCGGGGGCGAAAAAGCGCCCGCTGATGCGGCAAAGTGAGTCATTGATATCGGGAGTGAAGTGGCAAAATATTGCACTATTAGACGATAGACGAAATCGGAATTCTCAGCTATAAAGTGAACTGGGGTCATACAATGGGCTGAGTGGCTTGCTAGATTGACCCCGTGCCCGGTGGCTTCGGCCACCGGGTTTTTTTTCTAAGGTGCCCTTCCGCTCCTCCGATTGCCGTTCGCTGTCGCTTTCCAATCGGGCTGCCTCCTTTTTAATTGACATTATATGCAGGTTTTATTATACTTTTGCAAATTCCATTTCGGGTAATCTCTCGTATCATCCAAACCATTATCTTCTCCAAATTTCAGGAAACACGCTGGAAGAGGTGACAGGCAGGTCCGGCAGGATGATATGTCTCAACTGAATCAGGAGGTACTTATGACCGCTAGAAAGAGGACTACCGTCGATGAGACGGAATATCGCTACGAACTCAGGGATAGGAAAAAACCGAATCTTCTGCGCCATCTGTTTCCTTACAGCGAGGTGCCTAAGATTACCTTTTCGGGCCGGTTGATTCCCGCCCAGCTTCCCGCCGACTTCTGGATCACTGACACCACCTTCCGGGACGGGCAGCAGGCCCGTCCTCCCTATACAGCGGAACAGATCCTGAAGCTTTTTGATATCCTCCACCGCATGGGCGGCCCCAACGGGGTCATCCGCCAGTCGGAGTTCTTCTTATACACTGCCAAGGACCAGGAGGCGGTACGGATGTGTCAAGATCGGGGCTACCAGTATCCCGAAATCACCGGCTGGATCCGGGCCAAGAAAGAGGACTTTTCGCTGGTGAAAAAGATGGGGCTGAAGGAGACGGGCATCCTCACCTCCTGTTCCGACTATCACATATACCTCAAGCTTAAGAAAACAAGGCAGCAGGCGCTGGACGACTATCTCGACGTGGTGCGGGCATCTCTGGACGCCGGGATTATCCCCAGATGTCATCTGGAAGATATCACCCGGGCCGATTTCTACGGCTTTGTTATCCCCTTTGTCAACGCCTTGATGCGCCTTGCCGATGAGAGCGGGATGCCTATCAAAGTACGGGCCTGCGACACCATGGGTTATGGCGTGCCTTATCCCGGCGCGTCCATCCCCCGGGGCGTGGCTGAGATGGTGCAGGGTCTCATTCACGATGGCGGGGTTCCATCCCGCCAGCTTGAGTGGCATGGACACAATGATTTTCACAATGTTCACGCCAATGCCGTCACGGCCTGGCTCTACGGATGTTCTGCCGCGAATGGCACCCTGCTCGGTTTTGGAGAACGGACCGGGAATCCTCCCATCGAGGGGCTCATCATCGAGTATATGAGCCTCAAGGGGAAGCGCAACGGTGTCGATCCCGTGGTGATTACCGAGATGGCCGATTATTTTGAGAACGAACTCGATTACCGGATCCCCTCCAACTACCCCTTTGTGGGAGAAGAATTTAATACGACGAAAGCCGGTATACACGCCGACGGCATGTTGAAGAACGAGGAGATCTACAATATATTCGACACCAAGGCGCTCCTCAATCGGCCTATCGGAGTGACCATTACGGATAAGTCCGGTGTCGCCGGGATCAGTTACTGGGTCAACACCCACCTTCGTCAGACCGGTGGACGTAAAGTGAATAAACACCACCCGGGGTTCGTGCGCATTCAGAAGTGGATTAGCGAGCAGTACAAGGCAGGACGGATTACATCCATATCCAATGAAGAAATGCTGCGTCAGGCACGAAAACACCTGGCCGAGTATTTCATCTCCGATCTCGACAAACTCAAGAGAAGGGCCCTGGAAATCGCCCAGGGAATCGCGGAGGAGGCGGCGATCCATCCCGATGTCCGTTCCATGAATCACGTGAAAATTGAAAAGGTGCTGAAGAAACTGGTCAATGATAACCCCTTCATCCAGTTCTGCTATGTCACCAACAGCGAAGGGATCAAGATCACCAAGAACGTTACCCAGATTGAGGACAGGGCGAAATTCAAGGTGTTCCAGGTTAAGGAGGATTTCTCCGACCGGCCCTGGTTCATTGGGCCCATGAAGGATGGCGCCACCCACGTGACGACCCTCTTTCAGTCCAAGACCACCGGCGCTTTGCTGGTGACCGTATCGACGCCGGTCTTCAGCCGGAAGCAAGAAATCCGGGGGGTTCTGGGTGTGGATATCCGTTTCGAAGATCTCGTCAAGAGTGAATGACATAGACTCTGTCAGGGCACCGCTTTTTTCGTTTACCTTGAGAAGAAAGGAACACCATGGTCAAATTCGAGAAATTCAGTTCTCCCGAGGAAGGGACACGGATCGTGCCCACAGGCACCGGGTTGGAGGTGCCCGACTCTCCCATCATCCCCTTCATCGAGGGGGATGGCATCGGCCCTGATATTATGGCCGCGACCCGTAAAGTTCTGGATGCCGCAGTGGAAAAAGCCTATGGGGGGAAACGGAAGCTCTGCTGGTACGAAATCTTTGCCGGTGAAAAGGCCCAGGAGAGGTATGGCGAATGGATCCCCAACGATACATTTGAAGCGATCCGCTATTATACGGTAGCCTTGAAGGGACCCCTGACCACCCCAGTGGGCGGCGGTTTTCGAAGCCTCAATGTCACCTTGCGTCAGGTTCTTGATCTCTATGCCTGTGTCCGACCGGTCCGTTACTTTGACGGCGTGCCGTCACCGGTAAAGGAGCCCTGGAAGATGAATATGGTTATCTTCCGGGAGAACACGGAAGATGTCTACGCCGGCATTGAATGGGCCAAGGACTCTCCGGAGGTGCTCAAAGTGATCGCGTTTCTCAACAACGAGATGGGGTGCAGCATCCGGTCTGACTCGGGCATCGGCATCAAGCCGATCAGCGAGACCGGCACCAAACGGCTGGCCCGGATGGCGATCCGCTATGCCCTCATGAGGAACCGAAAAAGCGCGACCTTCGTGCACAAGGGCAACATCATGAAATATACAGAGGGTGCCTTTCGCGACTGGGGTTACGAAGTCGCCAGCCGTGAGTTCGGAGACCAGACGATTGCAGAAAAAGACCTGCGCGGCGACCTGCCGGCGGGGAAGATCCTGGTGAACGACCGGATTGCCGACGCCATGTTCCAGCAGATCCTGACCCGAACCGAAGACTACAGCGTGATCATCACCCCCAACCTGAACGGCGACTACCTGTCTGATGCCTGTGCCGCCCAGGTGGGCGGGCTCGGCCTTGCGCCCGGCGCCAACCTCAACGACACCATGGCCCTTTTCGAAGCGACCCATGGAACGGCACCCAAATACGCCGGTCAGGACAAGGTGAATCCGGGCTCCCTCATTCTTTCCGGTGTCATGATGCTGGAGCATCTCGGCTGGGATGAAGCCGGAGATCTGGTGGTCAAGGGAATGGAAGAAGCCATCCGCCAGAAGAAGGTCACCTATGATCTGGAGCGCCAGATGACCGGTGCCACCAAGGTGAGTACATCGAAATTCGCCGAGATCATGGTGGAAAACATGGGTTAACCAGGCAAGGCGCCGGGCGGTCGGAACCTCTGCCCCAGGCGGTCCCCATTGCGGAGAGAGCCGGGGCGTACGACGAGGGATGTATGGCATCCCTGACGGGAGTGTCAGGGCTGGCTGAAAGGAGAGAAATCATGGACAAAAAGGTGACAGTTGTCGGGGCAGGTCATGTGGGCGCAACCACAGCGCAGCGGATTGCTGAAAAAGAATTGGCCGATGTGGTTCTTCTCGATGTGGTGGAAGGGATTCCCCAGGGCAAGGGGCTGGACATGCTCGAATCGGCCCCCATCGAAGGGTTCAACGCCGGGGTCATCGGGACTCAGGACTACGATGAAACCCGGGATTCGGATGTGGTCGTTGTGACCGCCGGCATCGCCCGGAAACCGGGCATGAGCCGGGACGACCTGGTCTTGACCAACGCAGGCATTGTCCGGTCCGTTGTCGAGCAGGCGGTGCTCCGGTCGCCCAATGCCATCATCATTGTGGTGACCAACCCGTTGGACGTGATGTGTTCCGTGGCCAAGAAGGTGAGCGGTTTCCCCAGGGAAAAGGTTATCGGCATGGCCGGGGTGCTCGATTCAGCCCGTTTTAGAGCCTTCCTCGCCATGGAACTCAAGGTTTCCGTGGAGAACATCAGCGCTTTGGTTCTTGGAGGTCACGGCGACAGCATGGTTCCCCTGCCCCGCTACACCACCGTGGCCGGCATTCCCATTACGGAGCTCCTTCCCGAGGATACTGTCTCTTCCCTGATTCAAAGGACCCGGGATGGCGGAGCGGAAATCGTGGGTCTTCTCAAATCGGGAAGCGCCTTTTATGCGCCGTCGGCCGCGGTCACCGAGATGGTGGAGGCCATACTGAAAGACCAGAAAAAGATCCTTCCCTGCGCCATCTACATGATGGGTGAGTACAACATCGACGGCGTATTTGTCGGCCTTCCGGTCAAACTCGGCGCCGGAGGCGTGGAGGAGGTTCTCCAGATTGCCCTGACCGACGAGGAGCAGAAACTGCTGCGCACTTCCGCCGACGCCGTGCGGGCCACCCTGTCGAAGCTCGAAAATAAATGAAAGAAATAGACTTTGATACCATCGTCAAACAGGTGGGTACTGCCTGCATTGAGGCAAATTGCGTCATACAGGAGGACGTGGCTTCGGTGATTCAAACGGCCCTGGAGAAGGAGGAGTCGCCCATCAGCCGCACCATCCTGGAGCAGATTCTTAAGAATCATGATCTGGCCCGGGAGAAGATGCTGCCCCTCTGCCAGGATTCGGGCATGCCGGTCGTCTTTGTCGAAATGGGGCAGGACGTCCGCATCGTGGGCGGACTCCTGGAAGATGCCATCAGCGAGGGCGTTCGTCGGGGATACGCCGAGGGGGGGCTCCGCCATTCGGTGGTTGCCAATCCGCTGACCCGGCGCAGTGCCGGAGACAACGCACCGGCGGTGATCCACATGTCTCACGTTCCCGGGGAACGGCTCAAGATCCTCGTCTGTCCCAAAGGTGCCGGAAGTGAGAATATGGGCGGGCTCGGGATGTTGTCTCCTGACGAAGGAGAGGCCGGTGTTCGCCGTTTTGTGATTGATCTGGTGAAAAGAGCCGGATCCAACCCCTGCCCGCCAGTGATCATCGGTGTCGGTATCGGCGGAACCTTCGAACAGTGCGCCCTTCTGGCAACAAAGGCGCTTACCCGTCCTATCGGCAGTCCCAATCCCAAGCTGGAACTGGCGCACCTGGAGGAATCTCTTCTGGAAGAGGTCAACAAACTCGGGATCGGTGCCATGGGCCTCGGCGGACGGGTCACGGCCCTTGCGGTACATATCGAGACTTTTCCCTGCCACGCGGCCTCTCTGCCGGTGGCCGTCGACTTCAACTGTCATGCCGCACGGCGCAAGGAAATCGTGCTATAGAGGCACTGGATATGACTGAACCGATACGACTGCGCACCCCCCTCAAAGAGGAAGAACTGGAACGTTTGAATATCGGCGACCAGGTGTTCATCGAAGGTGTTGTGTATACCGCCAGGGAGGCGGCACACAAGCGTATGATTGAGGCCTTGCGGGCGGGTACGGAACTCCCCTTTGACTTGAGGGGGCAGATCCTCTACTATGTGGGGCCATCGCCCGATGTGGACGGACGGGTCATCGGGTCCGCCGGTCCGACAACGGCAGCCGCTATGGATCCATACACGCCGGAGCTGCTCCGCCTCGGCCTGAAGGGGATGATCGGCAAGGGACAGCGCTCCCGGGAAGTGATCAGTAGTATGGCCGAACACAAGGCAATTTACTTTGTGGCTGCCGGCGGGGCCTCAGCCTTTTTGTCGGAACGCATCAAGGAAAATCGTATCATCGCATACCACGATCTCGGCATGGAAGCCGTTCGACAGCTCGTGTTCGAGGACTTCCCGGTGTTTGTGGCCAACGATGTTCTGGGGAATGACCTTTTCACTGCCGGATGGAAGCGGTACCGGCGGCGTTCCAGCCGGAAGGGATAGCCCGGACGTACTTGGCTGCAGACCAAAAAGGGGCGATGCAGCCCCTTCCCGTTGGTGTTCTCTGGATTATCTCCCATGGCGGTTTTTTTTCGCCGGAGCCAATGAGTCCCGTATGAGGAAGAAAATACCTATTCCCGGGCGTACGATTCTTGCGGCAGCTCTGATTCTCGCCAGTCTGCTCGCAAGTTGTGTCCCCATTCAGACCCAGGCTCCCCAGGATCGATCCTTTGCCACCGCCGAGAGGGCTTTCAAACAGGGGCATTTCCATGATGCCGTTCGCTCTTACCAGGCTTTTCTCAATTTGGGTTCCGGCGACCCCCGTGTGCCGAACGCTCTGCTCGGATTGGGCCAATCTCTGTACGAATTGAAAGACTCAAGAGGTGCGGCGCTCCATCTGGAGCGGTTGGTCCGTGAATTCTCCGGGACCCGGGAGGCTGAAGAGGCACAGCTGCTCCTGGCCCGAATCGCGATCGATCAGGGAAGTGAGAACCGGGCCTTGTCACAGCTTAGGGTGCTCACGGGAGAAGGCCGAAGCAGCAATGTGGTGGCCCGGGCGTATCTCCTGCGGGGTAAGATCTTTCTCAAGAGACAGGATCCGGGCCTCGCCATGAATCAGTTTAACAAGGGACTCACCCTGGCCCGGGGCCGGGATGACGTACTTCGGCTCTACCGGGAAATCGTACAGTCTCTTTTATCGTCTATTTCAGACAACGCACTGGAGCAGTTCGTGCAGGAATCGCCCCGGGGGTTTCCCGGTGATGTTTCGCTCTTTGTGCTGGGTCAGCGGGCGAAGGAGCGGCAGGACAACTACAGAGCATCGGTCATCTTCGACAAATTCCTGGAGTTCTTTCCGGACCATCCCCTCGCTGCGGATCTGGAGAAGCGAGACCCGGCATACGCAGGGAGGCCTGACAATTTATCCAGCCTTGTCATCGGGTGTGTTCTTCCCCTTTCCAGTTCTCTGAGGGATATCGGCAAGCAGACCATGCAGGGGGTGCTCCTCTCGTTGGAAAAGAATAGCAACCGCTACGGAGGGCGGGGGATTCAGGTCCAGATTGAAGATTCGGCAGGAGATCCGGCACGGGTTCGGGAGCAGATCTATCGGTTGGCACAGGATCCGAATGTGGTTGCCATCATCGGGCCCCTGACAAGCCGGGCAGTCATGGAATCGGCCAGCGTGGCCGAGGATTACCATCTGCCTCTGATTACGCCGGCGGCCACGGCGGAAAACATCCCCCAACTGGGCCGCTATATTTTGCGGAACGCCATGACCAGCGCCTCCCAGGCGATTGCCATGAGCCGCTATGCCGTGGACGAGCTCTATTTGCATTCCTTTGCGATTCTGCACCCCGACAACCGTTACGGCACGGAACTGGCCGATGTCTTCGCAAGAGAAGTGAACTACCTGGGCGGGACTGTCGTGTGTCAAATCCCTTATCAACGGGGCGCTGTCGACTTTGGCCCTGAGATTCTCCAGGTGATTGAAGCGGACCCCCGGGGCCGGTCGTATGGTAATGACGATCTGAGCGGGAACAGAAGCGCCCGGAAGAACCTGCTGAACAGCTATGTGCCGGGGTTCGATGCCATCTATCTGCCGGGCTACGCTGAGGACGTGGGGTTGCTGGTTCCCCAGTTGGCGTACTACAACATCGACTCGGTGCAGGTGCTGGGAAGCCATAACTGGGAGTCCATGGAACTGATACGCCGGGGCGAGCACTTTGTCAATGGGGCTATATTTACCAACGGCTTCTTCCCCGACAGCCCCCATACGGACATCGCCGAGTTCGTTGCCTCCTACCGCCGGGCCTACGGCGAAAAGCCGACTCTCTTTTCAGCTCAGGGATACGATTCGGCGGAAATGGTCGTTCAAACCGTTCTGCAGGGTGCAAAGAACCGGGACGAAGTTCATAAGCGGCTTCTCTCCATCGAGAACTTTCCCGGTGTTTCGGGATTGACCCGGGTGCTGTCTAACGGAGAGATGCAGAAGAAACTTTTCCTGATCCAGGTTGTCGATGGTACCTTTCAGCAGATTAACTGATTCCCGCCTTCCCGGGCTTCTTCGCACCACGACCGTATCTCTCCACTCTTACCCAGACGCGGCCCCTCGGTTTTGAAAGGTTAAAATGCACGGAAAGACCTGGCATTATCTCGACACCGGTGCCTCGGAGGCCGCCTTTAACATGGCCGTGGACGAGGTTCTTTTGGGCAAGATGGGCGCCCCCGGTGCCTGCCCCATTCTCCGGTTTTACACCTGGTCTCGCCCGGCCATCACCATCGGCTATTTTCAGGGCGTTCAGGATGTTTTTGATCTGGAGGCCATCGAAGCCAATGGCTGGTCTTTCGTCAGGCGCCTCACCGGCGGACGGGCAGTCTTTCACAATGACGAATTGACCTACAGTGTTCTTCTGCCTCACGATGCACCCCAGGCAGCGGGAGACGTCCTTGAGAGTTACAAGAGCCTGAGCCGGGGCCTCATGGCGGGCCTCCGCAACCTCGGCGTGGAAGCAGAACTGGTTTCTCCCCCACGGAAGGGTATGGGACGCCGGGGATCCGCGGCCAGATCGGCCAACTGCTTTGCCTCGTCGTCGTGGTACGAAATCCAGGTTGGCGGAAGAAAACTGGTCGGCAGCGCCCAGAGAAGAATGTCCCAGGGGATTCTGCAGCAGGGCTCTATCCTGGTCTCCACGGGCCAATTCGATAAATTCTTCCAGGTTTTGCTGCGACGCGGTCAAGGAAGCACCGGTCTGTCCAAGGGAGGAGAAGGGGCCCGAATGACCTCCCTCATGGATGTGACCAAGAGGCCTGTCGACCTGGCCGGGGCGAAGCGAGCCATTTTAAAAGGTTTCGCTGAGACATATCAGATTCGCTTTGAAACGGTTAATCTGAGCGATGCGGATGAGATGGCCGCCGGAGAGCTTGTCAGAGACCGTTATGGTCGGAAGGATTGGAATTTGCTGCGGAAATCTCACAGTTTGAAACGAAAGAATACCAAATGATCTTTCTTGACACTAAAAGGAAGTGCGTGATATTCTTTCAATATAAATAAAACTAACGCTTTTATCCATAACTTACGGTTATATCTGGAGAAAAAGACCCCAGAAGCACGAATACAACATTCTGACACTATTGGAATGTGGATCGCTCGTCCCTATCCGCCGCGTCCGGCGGGGAGTTCACGAGCTTAACCTTTCTTGAGGGCCAATGGCTATCTTCAGTTTCGGCAAGAGCAGCAAAGACGACAAACAGAAAAACAAGGTGATTCAGAAAGCCCAGAAATTTACCCGCAAGGGGCAAATTGATAAGGCCGTCGCCGAATGGGAGAGCCTGCTCACCAAGCGGGCTGATGATGCCAACATCTACAACACCATTGGCGATCTCCACCTGAAGGGCCGTAAGAAAGAGGCGGCCGTGGAGGCCTACTGCAACGCTTCCCTGATATACAGGCAATCGGGATTCTCCCTCAAGGCGATTGCCGTCAACAAGAAGATACTCAAACTCGACCCCATGAATCTGGATTCACTCCTGTGCGTGGCTCAGCTCAATCAGGAGCGGGGCATGATCAACAACGCGAAGGAGTGTTATCTTTCCATTGCCCAGTATCATCTCAAGACCGGGTCCCATGAGAAAGCCCTTGAGGCCTACCAGAATATCGTCGGGATGGAGCCCAATAATCTCAAGGTGAAACTGGGGTTGGGTGAGCTCTATCTGAAAGAGCAGATGGTTCCCGAGGGGATCCGGATTTATCGTGAGGTGATTGGCGTGCTTCTGGAACGGTCCAAGTTTGAAGACGCCCATACCCTTTGTGAGAAGTTGTCAGCACGCAACCTGGCGCCCGAAGAGATGGCCTTGATCCAGGCGAAAGTGTACCTGGCCCGGGGCATGGTGGATGAAGCGGAGCGCTGTTTGCAAGGCATGGAGAGCCGATCCGACGGGAATATTGAAACCGCCTTGCTCCTGGCGGAGATCCAGATCCGCAGAGGAAACAGTGACGCGGGCATGGAGATCATCCGCCAGGTGGACCGTCGCGCCATCGCGGAAGAGGCCCACCTGAAAATATTCAGGTTCCTTCTTCAGGCCGGTGACGTGGGGCAGGCCGTTGTCGCCCTGGATGAACTCTTCGAGGATTACGCCGGGAAGAATCGCTTTGAGGAACTCCTGGGACTCTATGAGGAAATTCTGGATCGAGACGCCAATCAGCCTCGGGCACGCCAGAAAGTCATTGATCTCCTGAAGAAACTCAAGCGGGAAAATGAGATGGTGTCCCACATTAAGGAGATGGCACGCATCTACGTGGAGACGGGGCAAAGGGACGAGGCCAGGAACGTGTTCGAGAAGCTCCTGGAAATGAATCCCGGCGATCTTCAGGTTCAGATGCAGCTGGACAGACTTAACGGCAAACCGGTCCGGGAGGAGACTGTCGGCTATGGCGAAGTAGATTTCGAATCGGCCCACGAGCCGGCCCAGGGCGGGGAGGCGGCGGAAAACGCCTATGTCATTGACGACAACGATCTGGAAACGGAGACATTTGAGACAGCTGGCGAGGCAGACATCATCCCGCCCCAGGTGGCTCCGGCTTCTGAAGACGCAGTCGCTGCCCCGATTGGGCAGGGTGTCGAGTCCGCCGACGAACCCGAAGAGGAGCGAGCCGACCAGGAGACCCTTCTGGAAGAAAACCTGACCGAAGCGGATGTCTATATCAAGTATGGACATCTCGGTAAGGCGATCGTCCATCTCGAGAAGAATCTCGACACCAATCCGACCCACATTCCCACCCACGAGCGGTTTCTCAAGGTATTTGAGGAACAGGGCAACACCCGGGAACAGATCAATACGCTGATGGTTCTTGCGTCGCTATACAAAAACCAGGGCGTGCCGGACAAGAGTGATCAAGCCCTGGGCCGGGTGCTTGAACTCGATCCAGATCATGCACAGGCCCTGAGTCAGCGTCAAGGCGGTGGTGAGGCGGTCGTGTTGGATGGACAGGAGGCTCCGACTGTTGAATCGACGGAATTCGACTTTGAAGTCGATGTGCAGGAAGCGTCGGCGCCGACATCGCCGCCGGCACAAGAGCCGAAAGTTGCGGCCCCGGAGAAGACCGTTGTCACAAGCGCGCCCGCCCCGGGGGGCGGCGTGAGTGCCGAATCGATCAACGAACTTCGGGATGAAGCAGATTTCTATCTGCAGCATGGCATGATGGATGAAGCCCGGGTGATCTACGAGAAAATTCTTGCCTCCCATCCCGACAGAACGGATATCGCGGAGCAGCTCTGGAAGATCACAGGGAATGAGACGGCGGCGCCGGTTTCCGGGGGCGGCTTCCCGAGTGAGCCCGCCGCATCCGTATCGTCCGATTCGGGGCACATCGCCGCAGCGGCACCTGTAGGCGCAGATCGCCCAGAGCAGCCGCCGGCGAGCACGGGGTTCGTGAATTTCGCTGATGAGATCCGGGCGGAGGTGGACAGCGATATTTCGAAGCTTCTGGCCGAGAATGGTGTGGAAACGGAAGAGGGCGATTTCACCGCTGAATTGCGGCGGGAAGTTGAAGAGTCCTTTACCTCAGATATCACCGAATTCGGTGAGAGCGATGTCATGAATATCTTCAGCGAGTTCCGGGAAGGGGTGCAAAGGGAAGTCGGCAACGAGGACTACGAAACACACTACAACCTGGGAATCGCCTATCTTGAGATGGGGCTCATCGATGAGGCCTGCGAAGAGTTCACCACCGCGTCCCGGGATGGGAGACGGGTGATGGACTGCATGACCATGATCGGACTTTGCTACAATCAGAAAGGGGAGTACCAGAAAGCTCTGGAAGAGCTGGAAAAGGGACTTGCCCTGGAGGGACGCACCGATTATGAATATATGGGACTCCGTTATGAAATCGCCAAGGTCGCCGAGTTGCTGGGAGACCAGGAGAGAATGACCAGGGAACTCCTTCAGATCCATGAGATCGATTCGCGCTACAGAGATGTGGCCAAAAAACTGAAGAAATTGGGCGTTGCCGGAAATTCCTCACCGTCTAAAGTACCGAACAGCGATTCCAAACAGGACAAGGTTTCCTATTTGTGATTTATCACCCTTTCTGACCCCATGCCATCTCAGTGGTGCGATTTATGAGCTTTCAGGAATTTTACGGGCTGGAAGGGCAGGCTTTTTCCAACGCGCCGGACAATCGATTCTACTTTAACAGCGGACAACATGAACAGGCTCTCCTGCGGCTCCAGTATGCCGTCGATTCAAACAAGGGTCTTTCCGTTCTCATTGGCGACATCGGCACCGGCAAAACCACGCTGGCGAGACGGATGCTCGACTCCCTTCGGGAAGAGGATTATGAATCTGCCCTGCTGATTATCGTCCATTCCTCTATTACCTCCCTGTGGCTTCTCAAAAAGATATCCGTCCAGTTGGGTGTGAAAAACCCTGCTTCCAGCAAGGTTGAGATCCTGGGGCAACTCTACCAGCGGCTGTCAGAAATACACGAGGAAGGGCGAAAGCCGGTGGTGCTCATCGACGAAGCCCAGATGCTGAACAGCCGGGAACTCATGGAAGAGTTTCGGGGCCTCTTGAATATGGAGAACGCCAAGGGCAAACTGCTGTCTTTTGTCTTCTTCGGCATGCCGGCCCTGAACCACTGTCTCGCTCTGGACCCCCCCTTGAACCAGCGGGTAGCGGTAAAGTTTAAACTCAAGTCCCTTGATCCTGCAGCCGTCGAGGACTATATCCGCCATCGTCTCAGGGTGGTCGGTTGTGAACGTGACCTTTTCACGCCGGACGCCTACCGGGCGATTCAGGCCTATTCCCAGGGCATTCCCCGTTTGATCAATACCATTTGTGACAATGCCCTCTTTGA
>CAYUBU010000018.1:0-3170 GCA_964443105.1 uncultured Nitrospirota bacterium | reverse complement strand
CGGGCTTCGGTGCGATGGCGGCTGACGACGAAAATGAACCCCAGGGTGACCCCCGCCATGAGGGTCTGGGCCGCCATGAACCACGACGCCAGCCCGTCCTCCCGGGCGATATTGCAGAGACGGCGTATGGGACCGATATCGATCCATCGACCGTAGTTGATAGTGGCATCGATGAACACCAGGAATATTTCGAAGAGGATCCCGTAGAGAAGGATGTTCCGGGCGAGCCGGTCGCCGTTGATGGCTATCGGCGCCGCCGCCCGAATCGCCTCCATTGGGGCGGGGGGGCTTTCTTCACGAGGCGCCTCAGACACGTCACAGCTCCAGAATGGGTGATCTTAAGGATATCGACAGGTGAGAGAAGAACTGATACTATGACGTCTTGCGGCCTATTGTCAACGGATTCTCTTCTGAAGAGAACCAAAAAAAGGCGGCATCTCGGGTAAGATGCCGCCTGGGTCATTCAGCGGAAAGTAAGGGATCGGTTAAACCAAAAATGACCTAATTCTTCATTTTTCTGCGGAGGCCCAAGAGCCCCACAACACCGGTGCCCAGAAGAATCAGGGAAGCAGGTTCTGGGATGACGGTTGTTGTATGTGTCGCTGCAAATCCGGATTTGCCATTAACGGCGTGGACTGCACCGATCCATCCGGCTTTATCATCTTTTGTATTGCTATTAGTTACACTCCCTGCACTGTTAAAATCTAGGTCCGATAATGTGCCCGTATAGGTCACATCAAAAACCCACGTAAAACTCTCGCCTATCCCCACATCCTTGACATTGCCGTCTTTCAATTGCCAGTCAAATAGTCCAAAACCATCGGCACGCTTCGTCTCGTTAAAGGTGTTCCATAGATCCCAGGCAGGCTGGTCGGTTGCGGTTTCATTAAGAGTCAAAGTTGAGATATTATCCGTCGTATTGAAATAGGCCGACCGAACGGCATACATGGAAGTCTGGTCGTTCGTAATGGTCAGCGACACCTGTGAATTAGGAATGTCAACAGCGAATTTCATGAGAACATCCACGCCTGCCGGGTTGATATCGTCCGGCACGTTGGTGGCCGTGTCGGTCGGCCCGAAGGCATTGCCAAAGACAATGGTAGAACTAAAGGCCGGCGTGGCGCAGAAAAAAAACAAGATACAAAACAGAAACGGCAGAACGAGATACTTCCCCCTTGAAGCTTTCACAATACGATCCCCCTTATAGTTTTACCCCCTTAAAACAGCTTATAAAACCCAGCGGACTCTCCCCAGAATCGTGGGTTCCCTATATCTATTGTTATAATGTTAGCAATATGCAGGCCAATTTGTCTTTGTCCGCCTTTATCTTGGAAATAATCTATAAGTATCCAGAATTCCACCAGAAAAATTCTATCTTCAACGGGGCTGTCTCACACGCTCCGTTTCTCCGCTGCATGGTTTATGAAAAGAAATGCCCTTAGTGGGAAAAACATTACCACTTTCATGAAGGCAATTTCTCTTATCCTGAGATTGGAATATAAGCAGGGAGTAAGGGTGCCAGGCAGGCCTGCCTGGCACCCATGACGATCACTCATGCAATCTCCGGGCTCGCCTCAATGGCGTGGGGCCAAAAAAAGAGGGCAAAGTGGGGATCTGCCCCACAAATGCCCTCCAAAGTGTCAGACGAATGGTCTACAACAGTGCCAAGGTTAGTAGGGCTTGTAGCTCTCTGTGCCGCCCCCCTGCTCCTGGCGCTGCTGCTCATAGAGCGCCTGGTTGGCCTTGATCTCGATTTCAACCCGTCGGTTGGCCTGACGCCCTGCCGACGTGTCGTTGCCGGCGATCGGCATGTTTTCACCGTAGCCGATGGTATTGACCCGGTAGCTGCCCACCCCCTGGGACTGGAGTTGATTGGACACGGCCCGGGCTCTATCTTCCGAGAGCTGCTGGTTGTACTGCTCCGACCCCGTGCTGTCGGTGTGGCCGGAAACGAGGATATTCGTCTCGGGATACCGGTTCATGACATCGGCCACCTTGCCCAGATTCTGCATGGCGCCGGGCTTCACGGCGGTGGAGTTCACGTCAAAGAGAATCCCGCTGTCAAAGGTGAGAAAAACCTTGTCCTGCTCCAGCCGGACCTGGGCGTCCTGAATCTGCTGGAGTTCCCGGGCCTGATTGTCCATGTACCGCCCCACGAGACCGCCGGCCGTAGCACCCACAACGGCACCGATGGCGGCCGCTTTGGCCCGCCGGGAAGGATCGTTCTGCTTGACCAGAACGCCTGCCGCCGCACCCACGGCGGCGCCGGTGATCGCGCCTTTGGTGGTTTTAGATGACTGCTGCCACTGGGCACAGCCGCTCAAGGCGAGCAGAAAGGCGACCAGCACCCCGTAAACGACTAACACTTTGCTTTTTCTCATGATTGCCCTCCAAAAATGGCTTTTGTCAAAAATATTTGTCAAAAACAAACGAAGTATACTCTCCCACCCGTACCCCGTCAAGCCCGAAGTGGTGTTGCAGCTTTCGTCCATGAGACGGCGAAAAGGGGGAAAAATTCAGTCCCCAGGGCCCTTCACTCGGGGAAAAGTCAGAATCACCTCGGTACCCCCGCCGGGACCGCTTCGTATCTCGATCTCTCCTCCGTGCTCTTCCATAATCTGGTAAGAGATGGTCAGCCCCAGACCGATGCCCTCTCCCGGCGCCTTGGTCGTGAAGAAGGGGTCAAAGACCTGCTCCTGGATTTCTTCGGGGATCCCTTCCCCCGTATCCCGAACCGACAGGCGAAAAACGCCGCTTTCCTCTTCCCCCTCGGCGCCGGGCGCCGCCACTTCGATTGTCCCCCCCGGCGGGGTGGCCTGGAGGGCATTGAGCAGAATATTCAGAAGGACCTGTTTGATCTTCCCGGCATCCAGCAGCAGCAGAGGCGCAGAGCCCCGGTGGTAGACCACGGTCACGCCCCGTTTGTCGGCCTCCTTGCGCACCAGGGTAACCATGGCGTCGACGCTGGGGGCCAGATTTTCTTCCTTCAGGGTGGTGGGTGTGGGACGGGCGAGATTGACCAGCTCGGTGATCAGCGTTCTGATCCGTTGAATCTCACTGTAGCTGAGGCGATGAAAGTCTTCCCAGAACTCCCGGTCGAGGCCCTCAGAATCAGCCAGGGGCAGTTCCGCCAGCTTGGGGGGAACCATCTCCAGAAAGGTCTGGATAGA
>CAYUBU010000017.1:0-2810 GCA_964443105.1 uncultured Nitrospirota bacterium | reverse complement strand
TTGACTTTCGGCTCTTTGACCGGTCCTTTCTCGAAGGGGCCGGCCAAAGCCACATGGGTGCCGATTAAAAGAAACGAAAAGAAGCCGATGAGTATCCAGATTGATCGCATGATTCTCTCCTTGTATTTGCTATTCATTCGCTTTCAGGTCGTAAAGGCGGGGTCCCCTCTTTCTCAATTCCACTTGCTGCCTCATACTTTTTCGCCACAGGCGGATGGCCTCTTCAGTGGCAGCTTGGCATGTGATGACCTCCGTCGAGTCCGAATCAGGCTTGTAGCGGACGATGATTCCCTTGAACGGCACCTCGAATTGCTCTGTGGTTGATCTCTTCTCAAGCTCAGGCCTGCCGTAGGAGGGGGACTCAAAGGTATATTCGAGGTCTTTCTTTCCGAGAATAAACTCCACCGTTCCATAGGCCTTGACCCGGTATTCCATTCCCAGTTCCTTTTCGAAGAAAGCGACCACGTCTTCCATCAGATCCGGTGTTTCGTACAGCATTTCTTTCGTATGAAGACCGGGCAGTTCCAGTGGCCTGGATCCCACGATATTCGGGTAAACGGGGAAGTCTTGAATCTCCTCGGCATTCAGAGACTCTGTCTCCTTTCGGTCGCTCACACGTCCCAGGGCTGGGCTTGTCTGCGGCGAGTTCGATTGCAACGGTCCCGTCTCTACTGTGACTGCAACGCCATCTGTAGATGCTGTGCCAAGTGCTGAAAACATTATTTGTATCAAGAGTGTGGCTGAGAAAACCCTGGTGATAAATGTCTTAGGCATTACAGTCGTTCCTTGGCTCTGTCTCTTCATGTCAATCCGAGGAACATTGAAGAAAAGACCATCAAGCTTAAGTGATTGTGCTATATAGATGGAGCGGAGGTTCGCAGGCAAGATAATATCGAGCCTTTGGTCTTTTTTACCACTACAAATACACCAGGTCAACACATTACATTCTCGCCACAGCCGGATACCTAATCAATACGTTCTTGATTCGCTTCAAGAATTCTGAAATATCAAAAGGGATTTTCTGACGGGTGAAATGGCAGGCGAAAACGGGGAAGCATTGCTGGTCGAAATGCTTTGGGAAGCAACCTCTTGGAGGATGGGGCGGCACTGTCCCAATTCTGTTTTAAGTCTTCTCTTTACATTTCGATGGGCGATCGTTAGGGGTTATGTGCAGGAAATCTGTCGCGAGGATTCACTCTCCATCCATGTTTCCTGTTGCCATGGCCTCACAGTTCGCGCTATGAAGCTTTGTCCAGGATGCGTTGTTGTACCTGGCCCAGAGACCGCTGGACGCAAAGTCGATGATCACGTCGTCCTGGCCGCTGCCGTCCATATCGCCCGTTGCGATTGTATCGGAATTAGAGGGATGAAGTTTGGACCAGGAGCCGTTGTTCATCCAGACCCAGATACCGCTGGCGCCAAAATCGATAATGAGTTCATCCTTGCCGTTGCCGTCCATGTCACCTGCGGCAATACTGTTCGGGCTCCCACTATGGAGCTTTACCCAAGACGCGTTGTTCATCCGGACCCAGGTACCGCTCATGCCAAAATCGATGACCACATCGTCCAGACCGTTGCCGTCCAGATCCACGGTGGTGATGGAGTCTGCATTCGACGGATGGAGCTTCACCCAGGACCCGTTGTTCATCCAGATCCAGATACCGCTGGCGCCAAAGTCGATGATGGCGTCATCGAAGCCGTTGCCGTCGAGATCGCCGGTGGTGATAGATTCGGGATTAGATGGATGGAGCTTGACCCAGGTGGCGTTGTTCATCCGGACCCAGATACCGCTGTCCCCAAAATCGATGATCACCTCAGCCTTCCCATTGCCGTCCAGGTCGCCGGTGGTCATGGCCTCGGGGTCGGAAGGGTGAAGTTTGATCCAGGCGGTATCGTTCTCCCAAATCCAGAGTCCGCCGGCGCCGAAATCGATGATCCCTTCATCAAGACCGCTCCCATCCATGTCCCCGGTTATCACCAACTCGGCACTGGCGGGGTGAAGCTTTGACCAATCATGGTCGTTGTAGCGGATCCATAGACCGTAAGGGCTCCCAAAGTCGACGATCAGGTCGTTCTGAGGCAGCGCAGGTTCAGGCGTTACTGTGCTCTTGTTATAATCGAATTTCAGATTTTCCGTTCCCAATGAAATTTCGGCTTTGAAAAAAGTTCCCAGCGGTCCGTTAATCTGAAGGTCGTAGGAGCCGGAATAGAGATCGAGGGAATAACCACCGGTATTGAAAGTCACCGTACTGCCGGCCACTGTTGATGTGCCGCTGATTAAAGCAGTGACAGCCAGACCCGCTAAACCCTCGCCGGGGGTGTAGAAGTTGTCGCCGTCCAGATCGTCATAAGCGACTCCCGTGAGGGCAGGACCGAGGAGCGCGGTATAAGCGAAATCCTGGGTGACCAGGTCGGTCGGCATGTTCCGAAAGGGCGCATAGGCATTGGTGTGTTGGACGCTGATCCCCAGATGCCGATAGGACGGCTTCATCAGGTTGATTCGATGCCCCCGGCCGTCAATCCCGTCATCGACGAAGAGAAGAAGATAGAGATAGTCAACCGCCTCTGCCGTGGTTTCGGATTCATAGGTACTGGCGGCGGCAATGTTCTCCCCATTGCCGTAGCTCCCGCCGAATGGATAGCCGGCGTCACCCATCCGCTCGTGGGGGGCTCGTCCGTCGCTGCCGTCATGGGCGAAGAAATGGTTGGTGATCATGTCCCGGGTATGATAGAACGCGCCGTCACCGAGGCTCGCATCCAAGGCAAGGGGCGGTTTGGGGGCCGTTGTTATGATACCGGGGGCAAGTCCT
>CAYUBU010000016.1:0-10722 GCA_964443105.1 uncultured Nitrospirota bacterium | reverse complement strand
TTTACCGCGCCGTCGACCCATGCTGCACGGGGCCTTCTGTTTGAAAAGATACCCGAGTTTGGTGCCATCACCGGCAAAGCGGATATACGTGCCGCATCCGGTGACCCTGCCTTTGAAAACATCGTGATACAGACAAAGGATGCCAAGGGGGTCGAGGCAAATATTAGCGGTAGTATTGGTCGGGTTCCTCTTGGCCCGGACAAACCTATCACGGGCTTCAATCTGGATGTTGCCATCAAAGCCCGCCGTGCATCGGTTGCGGCCGAAAGGCTCGGCATGCACCTGCCATTAGAGGGGCCGCTGGAGTTAAACCACAGAATCGAAGGGGACACCAATGCACTGCACCTGAAACAGATCAATCTGTCTGTCGGAGAAAAGAAAAATATCCAGGTCAGCGCAACCGGCGAGATCTTGTTTGGTGACTGGGATCAGACCGACCCAATACAGAAGATCGACCTGAATCTCCGGGCGAACAGCCACGATACGCGGGCGCTGGGCAAGATGCTTGACCAAGAACTGCCCGAACTGGGGGCGCTTAGTGCGGAGGCCAAACTGCATACCGTTTCCGGCAAGTATCGGGTTGACGGCTTTCGTGTCCGGACAAGCAAAAATGCACCTCTGAAAGCCTCACTGACCGGTTCCGCAGCGCGCGTTACGTTCTTTCCGAAGCCCTCTGTCAACGGTATCCAGGTCAAGGCGGAAGCCACGGCGGCGGATTCGACGCGATTGAACGGGGTCTTCGGTTTGAAGAAAAAAATTCCCGCCCTGGGGCCGTTGAAGGCAGCGGCGCAAATAACCGGAAGCGACCGGAAACTTGTCGTCAGCGATTTATCCATCCAGGCGGGTCAGAAAGACATACTTCTGGTCAGTGCAAAAGGCAGACTCGGGAACCTGAGCGCAGCGAATCATTGGCGGCCGCAGAACACCGACCTCAATATTAATGCCCAATCAAAAAGCAGCCGTGCCTTCGCGAAAGCACTCGGGTATAAGATTCCGGAACTCGGTCCTGTTTCCGCAAAGGCAGATATGCACGACAAAGACAAAACACTGGGTATAGAGTCCGCCCATATACACGTGGGCGCTCCTGATGCGCCCGTTTTGGAAGGTCATGGTTCTATTGGTGATCTTTTTGCGGCCATCAAGATCCAATGGGACTTTACCCTCGATCTGGACGGTCACCATTTCGCGGCTTTCGCGGATAAACGTGAACTGCCTGATCTCGGGCCACTGCGCGGCAAGTTGACCATTTCCGATGTCAACGGATCACTCGGCCTCGATGCCTTCCATCTCAAAAGTGCCCACCCCACTTTGCTGAAGGTGGAGATTGATGGTCAGTTTGACGATTTTGAAAAACCCGAGACCCTATCACTGGAGAGTGAGTTAACCGCAAAGGATATGCAGTTAATCGGGGCAATTTTTGACCGGGAATGGCCGGCTATCGGACCTGTGCATATCGACAGTAAGATAAGAAAAGCAGGCGAAAGCACCGAACTCGATACGACCCTGAGCACGGGCGGTATGAGAATCGATACTGCGATCAGCGGCAATCTTAAGGTCCGGCCGTTGCAGCTAAAGGGAAAGATCACAGCGCAGCAGTTTTTCTTACCAGACCTGTTGGAGAAGGCGCATGAGAGCGGCAAACAAAAGGAGCCGGAAAAAGAGCACGTTTTTTCGAGGACACCGTTGGATTTGGGCTGGCTCAATAAGGCTGATCTAGACATCCAAATGGATATACAGTCGTTCGATAAGGAGCGGTCTCAGCTTGAATCAGCCAAGTTTGATCTTTTGCTGAAATCGGGTCATTTATCAATGAGTCCCGCTACGCTGATTTTTCCGGAAGGGAAGCTCACATTAGATGTGCATTTAGATAGCGGAAAGCACAACCAAGTGGTTTTCAAGGCTTTTGGTACAGAAATCAATCCCTGGCTGGCGCTGGGCAAGGCAGAAACGAAGACAAAAAACGATTTTAGTGCTGAGGTGGATGTGGATGTAAAGTTAGCGTCGTCTGGTGCGAGCATGCACGAATTGGCCGCCAATATGGACGGCGATATTTATGTGATAATAAACAATGGCAAGATGCGCAAGGTGCTGTTTGATATGATCTTTGTTGACGTTGTGGGCTGGTCTTTCAGTCAAATGAAGCGAGAGAAATATGTAGACGTTGATTGCGGGGTGGCGGATTACACGATCAAACAGGGCGTTATATCTACAAAGGGGTTCTATTTAGATTCCAGAAATATCGCGGTTGCCGGAGAGGGCACTATCGACCTTGGCCAGGAACAGATTGATTACGTCTTTTTGCCCAGGAAAAAGTCAAGACTGGTTGGCACGGCTGCCCCGGTGAACGTTAAAGGCCCGCTCAACAAACCCTCAGTTAAGACACTTCCATTGAAATCGGTCATAAAGACATACGGTACCCTGGTGTTTGCGCCCTACATTTTTGCGGGTGTCGCTGGGCTGGACTATCTGTCCGATCTGTTCAAGATCAGGAAGAAGGGATCACCTTGTCTGGACTATGAGAAGAAGCATCAGGAAGATCAGGAAAAGGATGGTGTAAGATCGCCGCCTTAACCCGGGGCAATGGGTGCCAGGCAGGCCTGCCTGGCACCCTTACATCTATACGACATGAGGAGCCACCAGAAACCATGAACAATGGAGAGGATAGTAAAATGATTCTTTCGGCAGCCACGGCCTCCAGTCCCGAGTCTCGGGAGCGGTTCATGCCGTCAGACCCATCGATAAGCTTACCGCGAATGGCAAGTCCTTCTGAGAGGAGGATATCATGCGCCATCTACTGAAACGAGTGTCATGCGTCTGTATCGTTTGTCTGGTCCTGGCGATGTGGGGCTGTGGTTCGCCAAAATGCCATCATGCCATAATATCAATAAGTTATGACGACTCGGGAACTTCTCTTGATTCAAAATTTCCTGGTTGAAAAACGGTAATACAGGATATAAAAAGGCATCTTGTTCTCATCCCAATTCAATCGAGGTGCCCAAAAGAAATGTATCAAGCCATATCCCGTCTCTTCATAATTGTGCTTAAAGTCATCAGAATTCTATTCAAGACCAAGGACGACCTGGTAACTGAAAACTTGGCACTTCGCCAGCAGCTCGCTGCCTTCAAAGCCAAGAAGATAAAGCCCAAACTTTCTGACATGGACCGGTCATTCTGGGTTGCGCTGAGGCAAGCCTGGTCCAACTGGACGGACAACCTGATCATCGTGAAGCCGGAAACCGTAGTAGATTGGCAGAGACGGCGGTTCAAAAAATATTGGTGGGAAAAATCATCAAGAAACAGGAGACCCGGACGAAGGCGTATAGATCAGGAGATCCGGGACCTCATCGAACAGATGGCAAGGGAAAACAACTGGGGAGCCCCTCGTATCTATTCCGAATTGCTGATGCTTGGCTATAAGAATGTCAAAGAAAGAACGGTATCCCGCTATCTCAGAAGATTCAGATCTGGACATCCTGACAAAGCGAAACAGCAATCATGGCGCATCTTCCTGAAAAATCATCGTGACGTCATTTCAGCCATGGACTTTTTCGTTGTACCCAACGTGAGGTTTGGCATTCTTTACGTTTTCTTCGTCATTGATCATGCCAAAAGAAAGATTGTGCATTTGAATATTACGGAACATCCCACGGCACAATGGGTCAAACAGCAGCTGCGAGAGGCATTCCCCTTTGATTCGTTTCCCAAGTACCTCATCTTTGACCGGGATAAAATATTTGGTCATCAGGTCAAAGAATTCATCAAGTCCATGGGAGCAAGACCCAAAATCATTTCCTACCAATCGCCATGGCAAAATGGAGTTGCCGAACGGTGGATCTTGTCAGTGAGAACGGAGCTTTTAAATCATGTGATCATCTTCAGTGAAGAACATTTGAGACGTCTCCTTAAAGAATACGTTGACTACTACAATCATGATCGTTGCCACCTGTCGCTGGATAGGAATTCTCCAATGGGCCGGAAGGTTCAGTGGAGGCCGTCAGAATCTTCCAAAGTGCTATCTCTTCCCAAACTGGGCGGGCTGCAGCATAAGTATGTGTGGCGGAAGGCTGCGTAGGATGATTCCATGAGGGCTAGTACTGAAACGTTATACGGAGCGACCTCCGGTGGTGAGTTCTGCCTTCCTTCTAGACACTTCTACTTTTTTCAGCACCGAATTCAAACATTGATCATCACATTTGCGTTCCAACCTCCATGCGCTTTCAACTCGAACGTGAAAATTGTCAGCTTTAAAGGTCATGGCATTGATATTTTAGCTGTGGATGGGATTTTGGCAAAGGACAGGTTTGGCTATTTCATCTCAGAATCAAGTGTTTATCGGATCCTCAAGGCCCGGGGCCTGGTGAGATCTCCGGTGTACAGAATACTCTCAGCGGCTGATCAGTTTGAGCATCCCACGGCCCGTGTGAACGAACTATGGCAGACCGATTTCACCTATTTCAAGATTATAAACTGGGGGTGGTATTATTTGCTCTCCGTGCTGGATGATTATTCCCGCTATATCATTGCCTGGCGCCTCTGCACAGGGATGGGGACAGATGAAGTCAAAAAGACTCTAGACGTGGCCATCGCCAAGACAGGCATCACCGGTGTCCATGTCTACCACCGTCCCCGTCTGCTGAGTGACAATGGCCCGTCTTTCATCTCTTCGGAGTTAAAAGACTATTTGTCCACTCATGGGCTGGGCCATACACGGACAAGACCGTATCATCCGATGACCCAGGGCAAGATTGAGCGCTATCACCGATCAATGAAGAACCTGATCCTCCTGGAAAACTATTATACGCCTGAACAACTGTCACATCAGGTCGGCCGGTGGGTCGATTACTACAACAACCACCGTTACCATGAAGCCATCAACAACGTAACACCGAGTGATCGGTTCTTCGGCCGAGACAGACAGATACTAAAACGCCGCGAGAAGATAAAAGCAGATACCATGAGGCAGCGAAGAAAGCTGAACCGCGAAATGGCTCTTATGACTTGATGGAGGATACGAACCGGATTATAATACAGTCCCATAGGTGTAGCTTAGAAAATCAACTCGGTTGTCCAAAACCCTTGAAGACGTACACTTGAGACTGCCCCGGTTGAACCCTTGAATGGGGTCCGGCATATACTGAATCATGGAAAAACTGTCGCGCTGTGTCGGTACCTCCATCCTTTCCACACCCACCACGGAAATGTTGGATAGCTCTCGCTGCTGCAATTGCTCCTCGGCAAAAACCAATGGCGCCAAGAGGAGCACCATCAAGACCGCCATGGCCGGAACCGGTTTGCGAAAGCCCGCCCAGAGGATCTGCACGGTTGTCCCTGCTGGGCCGGCACCGGCGCCCTTTTCCCTTGCCCTCAATCCCTGGACGATCATCATTACTTGCCCCCTTTCTGCCAACAGGATACTCACTTGGTCAGCGGTATCTGGTTGGTGAGTTGAAACCGCGACACGGCGTCCAATCGGTTTTCCATCTGGAAAAACTTAAGCGTCGTCTTAGGCTCCAGCACATGGTTGAAGCGTTTGACGTAGGTCTTCTTGAGCTCCAGCTCTGCCTTCCTGATATCCAGGAACTCATCCAGCATGCGCTGGGCTTGTTCATTGGTCATTTTTCCATAATGATTCATGTAATCCGTAACCAGAGCAACGGCCCTGTCGGTCAGTCTGTCGCGATCCGCCCGGTATTCCGTATAAATAGGCCGGAAAACCTGGCGCTCCTCTTCGCTCAACTCCATCGTGCCTGAGACGAAGCTCTCCCGTTCCGATTTGATAATGGTTCGAGACGCGTCAATGGCCTTTTCTTTATCCACGTTTTCGGCAGAGAGTGACGTGGCAAAAACGAATAGACAGACAACAAGAACGCCGTTACCTGTGAGTTTTCTCCGATTTCCCATGGGAAGATCTCCTTCAAGATTCAACTGAACTATTTTCAGCTTCACTGCCTGAGCGTCGCATCCTTCTCCCTTCTCAACTCCTTGCCATGGGCATCCGTATGAATTGCCGAAGGCTGCTTGAGGGCCAACGGATCTAAACTTCGATGCACGGTGGCGGGTTTCTGCGAATGTCCTGCTGCACCGCGGGGCTCCCTAATAGGCGCGAATCTCCTGTTCTTAACTTTGTGGACATAGTTGGAGACCGACGAAAGCCCAAAAAGGAAATAACCATTAAGTTCCAGCAGTTCCTCCAAGACTCGGGAAGTGTGTGAATTCAGCTGAAACATTTCCTTGTCCAGGGGCCACGCGGCAAGAAAGAAGAGTCCCGCCAGCATCATTAGCCGTCCCTCGAAGGACTTGAACCATTTTGAAAAGATCGTTCTTGAGGCCTGCGGATCCTTCAGAAAAAGAAGAAGACAACACGCCCAGACAAAACCCAACAGAAGATTACGGCCCGGCCCGCTCGTCAACCCGGTGATGACGAGGTTAAAGCCGTAATCCTCCATGTCAAGCTCACGCAAAAGAAAGGTCACGCAAAGCAGCACCAAACTGGCATAGAAGAGCCGCTCGGAACTGTTGCTCGAGATCGCCGAGAACAAGAAAAGAACCAGACTCAGCGAAACCACCAAGACCTGGGCATTTTCCATCCCACCGTTTTCAAAAGGCGTGACCCAACCGAAACTGTAGCACAGAGCCCAGAGTGCGCTGTGGATTATCAGGATTCCGGCTAATTTAAACGATATGATACGTACTTCTGTCACAGCCTGTCCCCGCAAGATTGCCACCTACAAGGAATCAGAATCCCCATCCCAGGTGCCCGCCGATCCGGCCATTGCTGTAGTCTTCGGCGCCCCAATCGCTGGTGATCTGCAGCTTGACATCGACTCCAAAAAAGAAGTTGTTGATGTGATAATTGATGTCCGCAAACAGCTGTCCGCCGATGAGCCATTCCTCATCGTTATCTGAAGATTTCAGCATGATACCGCCGGGCGGTGGGTCTGATTCGATATGTACATAGCTATAGGAGACTCCAATGCCGAATCGGGTTTGAACATGCTCCCCGAAAGGGATAATATTCATGACATTCAATTCAATGGGAACATACGTGATCTCCGTTTCTGCCCGCCTCCAGACCATGCCGACCAGGATGCCTGCCGACGAATCTTGGTTGGCATAACCGACTTCACCGCCCACGTACAGTTGTGGATGGATTTTCCAATAAGCTTCCAAGCCCACATAGGTCGGGTGGTCGATTCTGTAATCATCCAGAATACTATCTGTAAAACCGAGATAAGCCATTTTGATTCTTGCGCCTCCGGCTCCCAAGGCTTCATCGGTCTGGGCCGGAGCCAGAACAGGCCAAGTGACAGCCACCGCGCAGGCAGCAAGGATCCAGAACTTCTTCATTCGCTTGATGTACTCCTGTTCTTAAGGCCGGCTACTTGGCCAACGGCACACCCTTTGCCAGTTCGTATCTGGCTATGGCATCTATTTTGTTCTCCACCTGCAGATAGCGCATCACTTTCTTCGCCGGCAACACCTTCTCGAACTTCTTGATGTAGGACTCTTTGAGCTTTACCCGCTCTTTCTCGATTTTCACGTACTCGCGCATGAGCTCTCTCGCCTGGTCGTCCGTGAGTGATTGGTAAGCCTCGGCGAATTTCATCACCAGTTGTCCCGTTTTCCGGTTCACATTGAACAATTCGTCCTGGTATTGATCGTACACAGGCCAGAATGCTTCCTTCTCACTTGCTGTAAGCTCCAAATTTTGCAGTACAGCCAGCTTCTTTTCCGACAAAAAGATCTGGCGCTCCAACTCCATGGCCTCATCGGCCTGAGCAAGAAGAGGCGCGACCATTACATATGCGAGAATAACCACTGCCATTTTGAAAGTTCTCATTTTTCCTCCCTTTCTTCGTTAGGTAAATAATGGCTTAAACAAAACCTTTTGAGTTTTCATTACCGGATCATATAAACCAGGAAGATATCTTACAACTCGTAAAATTACCAGTATTTTCCGAGTATTTACCCGATAAAAGCGGACCGAGCAAGAGCTAATTCCGAATCCCCCTATGTCATTCCGGGCCTGTCCCGGAATCTCGATTCTCAAATAAGGAGAATGGGACAGGCTTCCAGCCTCACATCCGAGGCAAGATGCCTCGGCTATTCTCTTGAGACTCCTGTCTTCACAGGAGTGACAACTGAACGGCGTCATTCCTGCGCATGCAGGAATCTCAGTTTATAAATACGAGACTCCTGAAAGTTTTTACCCCTCTCAGTCAAGAGAGCAGCTGTATCTGCCCTCCTAAGAGTAGCAAGGCTATGGGCAATCGATGACCACATAAACAACGGTATTTCCCTCATAGAAGGCTTCGTAACAGACCTCCTCATAAATGTAATAGGTCGTACCCCTTACAACCAGAGGTCTATACCCTACGGGAAGAACTGTTACGCGGGTCCCCAGGGCGACGTGCCTTCGCACCGTCCTGCGCGTGGTTCGGCGGGAAACGCCGGCAACGCTGCGCGGTGTGCCCGGCCGTCCAACCCTGGCTTCCGCATCCCCGACAAAAAAATGATCCGTGCGGGGAACCTCTGCGGAACCAAGCAATAATCCGATGATGATCAAGCCCAAAAAGAGAAATCTTGAAACGGCGTTCGGGATAATATATTTCATGATTATTTCCCTCCTTGGGTTCGAGGGGCCATGGTCTTTTCTGCCCGAAGAAATTCAATCTTGCGCGCCTTTTCCGGCGGCACGAAAACAAATAGGCTATCTTTTAAAGTTGGCGAAAAATCCCATTGGGTGATCCTGGCCGTGAATTGGGGCGAACCGGTGACCCATTTCTCCGTGATGATCAGTTTTCTCGGTACGGGAGTCTTGCTGTCCTCGATCCAGATCTGGATATCGATATCGTCTCGGCTGAGCAAGAGGTGATGGCACTTGATCTCATCGACAGAATGGAAACCCACATAAGAACCGGAGTTGATGCCATCTTTGAGGGATTCATAGAAGTCGCCGTACACAATATCAGCCAGCGGTGCCTCAAGTTGGACTGTTTCCCTGGCAAAATCAAGGGTCGCTTCTATGTTCGTTGGGGCCTCCAAGACACCATAAAAGTTCATCTTCTTGCCGAAGAGCGTCAGGGTTTTACCATTGTAATAGATTTCCTGTTCACGCTTATCCCCATTCACATTGGCCCTTAGTCGATCTGGGCGCCTTACAAATACGTCGACGTCATCACCAAACTGTACTTTATGGCCCGTCGTCCAGACTTCCTCGGTGGTGTTCTCCGTATGAAAGGAGAACTGCTTGAGGGAGCTCAAGTAATCGTTCATTTCCCGCAGGACTTTGTCCACCCGCGGCTCAACGGCCGGTGCCTGCTCCTGACAGAAAACGGGCACAGGCATACAAACCGTAATCGTAAGAATGACCAATATGGCAAGACTTCTTTCATGCGGCACCATCTGGGACCTCCTTTCTTCGACATCTGGGAACCAACTGGAACGCCTCCAGTCATCCCTGGCCTGTCCTTTGTCATTCGGGTCATGTGAGTGTCATTCCGGCCGTGTGCCGGAATCTCGGTGCTTAAACAAGGGGAATAGGTCAGGCTTCAAGCCTGACACCGAGGCAAGATGCCTCGGCTATTTTGTAGTTTCAATTCCCCACATTAGGTCAGGCATCCTGCCTGACATCCGAGGCAGGATGCCTCGGCTATTTTGTATTTTCAATTCCCCCAATAGGTCAGGCATCCTGCCTGACACCGAGGCAAGATGCCTCGGCTATTTTCTATTTTCAATTCCCCCAATGGGTCAGGCATCCTGCCTGACTCCGAGGCAAGATGCCTCGGCTATTTTGTATTTCCAATTCCCCCAATAGGTCAGGCATCTTGCCTGACACCGGACTCGCCGGACTCTCACAGACCCGCCCCAAAAACGTCTTTGAGCTGCTCCACATTCCGCCGCATTACATTCATGAAATCCCCCTCTGCCGGCACGTTCCCGCAGGGGGCAAAGATGATGCTCTGGATCCCAACGGATTTCAATCTTTCGGCCGACTGTTTCAACGGTACATCCTCCCAGATCATCCATTGGGCCGAATGCTCTTTCAGAATACGCTGGAGTTCCAGCCACTGTTCTTGGCTCGGAACCTCGTCGGGCTCCCAGTGTACACTCTGGACATTCAATTCATATCGGTGGGCGAGATACTGATAGACGGGATGTGATGCCATGAGGGGCAGAGTTGGATCCTTTGCGACAGTTTCCTTTATTTCACTATCGAGTGCCATCAGGTCTCTAGCCAGCTCCTCATAATTGTTCTGAAAATCGCTCTTAAGCTCAGGCTTTTTTCGGCTCAAAGTTTTCTCTATTTCCTTAGCCTGATTTGCGGCAAGTTCAAAATCCAGCCAGATCGTAAAGGCTGCATCCTCATGTGCATGTGCCCCTTCAGATCCGTGGCTGTGGGTAACTGCTGATCCAAGTTTGATGTACACGTCCCTGAACTTTCTTGATGTGTTGACCATCCTGGATCCGGGCAGCGTCACCTTCTCTACCCATTTTGCGTAATGTGCACCATTTAGCAGAATGAGATCTGCTTTCTGATAGTCGGCAATGGTTTTAGCATCCGGCATCCAGTATGCGGGGTCAACATCAGTAGGAGCAGGAAATACAACTTCTACATGGTCTCCACCAATACGCTCGGCGAAGTACTTGAGCGGGTAGTTGACTGTGTAGATTGTGAGGGAGTCGGCGCTGGCTTCCACCGTGGCTTGGAAGAGGCGGAGC
>CAYUBU010000015.1:0-15120 GCA_964443105.1 uncultured Nitrospirota bacterium | reverse complement strand
CTTCCAGAAGAATTTAATATTCCCGTCAGAGGTAACCTGGCCATCCCTTTTCAGGACCTGCCGGGCCAATCGTTTGAAACAGACGCTTGCCGGCGAACCGGGGTATTTCTCCGCTATTGCCCGCTGCTCTCTGACCGCCCGTGTCACCGTGGGATCGTGCTGGACGCATCCCAGATAATCTATGGTAATGTTGAGGAAACGGTCAGCAACGGAGCTGAGCTTCCCGTACACCCCTTTTGCTTCCGATTCGGATTTCACCGAATTCACCAGAAGCTGAAACCGGCTGGCCCCATATTTTCTCGACATGACCTTCATCAGCGCGTAGGCGTCGGTAATGGCCGTCGGCTCCGGAGAAGTCACCACGACGATATCGTTGGCAGCCGCGTTAAAGAAAGTCACATTGGAGCTAATTCCGGCGGCAGTATCGATGAGAAGATAATCAATTTCTTGTTCCAGTTCATCAAGCTGAGTCAGCAGATTGGCTCGGTACCCCGCGGAGAGTTCCGTCACCTCCTGGATCCCTGAACTGGCGGGTAGGATCTTCATCCCCCCCGGTCCGTCTATGATAATCTCGTGAATTCTTCTCCGGCCGGCGATGACATCGCTCAGGTTGTGCCGGGGGGTAAGACCGAGGAGAATGTCTAGGTTTCCCAGTCCCAAATCGGCGTCCAGTACCAGGACCTTTTTCTTGTTCAGGGAAGCCAGGGTGAATGCCAAATTGGCCACCACATTGGTCTTGCCGACGCCCCCTTTACCGCTGGTGACAGCGATAACTTTAACGCCCGACCGGCGCATGCCTTCGACGTCGCCCTGACTTCCAACCATACTGCGTAAGGTCCCGGCCTGGTCCATATATGCCTCCATGAATTGATCCGCCTGCTGCATCCTTATCGGGAACAGGCCATCTCCTGTTTAAATTCTTCCGGCTCACGCCCAGCCGACTCTTGCGCCACAAAACCCTGGAGCAGAACAAGGTCCACCAGGTCTTTCACCGACGGCTCCCGGAGATCCTCGGGAACCCGCTGGCCGTCGGTCAGATAGGACACGGGCTTTCCCGACTGGAGCACGGTATCGAGCATGGTCCCGTAACTGTTCCCTTCGTCGATCTTGGAGAAGAGAAGATAATCGAAATCGATGGGCCGGTAGTTTTCGATCATGCTGGCCATGTCTGAGCCCTTTATGGTGGCATTGAGCACCAGGTGCTTTTCCACGTTGCTCCCGGGGCCCAGCATTCCTTCCAGTTCTCTCATCTGGCTCAGGTTTCGGTGACTCCGGCCGGCCGTATCAATGAGAATAAGATCGGTGTCACGGTGCTTCTCAAACGTTTTTTCCAGATCGGCCTCCCGCACTACCACTTCCACGGGAATACCGATGATACCGGCGTATATCTTGAGTTGTTCGATGGCGGCGATACGATAGGTATCGATGGTCACCAGGGCTACTTTCTTCTTTCCCGTCAGGGCATAGGCGGCGGCCAGCTTCGCGATCGTCGTTGTCTTACCGGCGCCGGTGGGTCCGATGAGAGCCACCTTTTTCGGACCCTCGCCGGTCAGCCCGATCCCTCCCTGCACGGTGAAGATGCGTCCCAGAATCTCCCGGACCGCCGCCTCCAGTTTCTTCGGGGAGGCCAGCAGGGGTCCCGGAAGCTTGCCCTGGATTGACTCGAAGAGGGTTGCGATGGTCCTGTCATTCACATCGTTTAAAACGAGTCTTTGTTTCAGCTGCCTCAGCAAGGGCGGCGTTTCAGGGCTGTCCCCATCTCCCCTCCCCTTCCGCCGGGTCTGGACAGCGGTCTTGATATCATTCAGCTCCTTCAGCAGACGCTGCTCCCCGGACTGACTCTGCTGAAGGGACTGGAGCAGTCCCATGGCATCACGAATTTCGTGGATGTCCTGTTTCAGAGGGTAAAGCCATGTCGGCAGATCCTCAAGGCCGGAACTGGGGCTCCCTGCCGTCCTGTCGGGCCGGCTTCTGGGCAGGGGCGCGTCAGAACTCTCCACGGGGGCCCAGTCCAGGGCTGCTGTCACTTCCACCATGCCACGGCCGAAGAGGCCGAAGGCCCTGTCTCCTTTTCGAATATTCCGGGTCGACAGGATGACCGCGTCCGACCCGAGGTCGCTCTTGATCATCTTAATCGCCGAGGGCATGTCGACTGCTTCATATTTTTTGATCTGCATATTACAACCTCACCGAATCAATTGAGTTCACCTTCACATTGGGAGCCACTTCGCTGTAGGACAAGACGACGAGATCAGGTAGAAATTTCTCCGTCAATTTGCGCAGATGTCGCCGAACCCCGGGAGAACAGAGCAGCACCGGTTCCAGGTTCATTGATGTCATCTGTTCCATGGCCTTGCCGATCCGTCCGATCATCCGCTGGGCCGTGCCGGGATCCATGGCCAGGTACGTTCCTTGCTCATGCTGCCGGATGGATTCAGAGATTTGATCCTCAATCTCCCGGTCCAGGGTAATCACCTGGATACCCCGGTCGTCGTCCACCAGGGGTCTCGTGATAGAGCGTTTGAGTTTCTGCCGGACGCTCTCGGTGAGCAGATCCGTATCCTTGGTGTATTCCGCGTGGTCCGCCAGCGTTTCCAGAATGGTTCTAAGGTCCCGAATGGATATGCGCTCCCGGAGGAGGTTCTGCAGCACCCGCTGGACGCCCCCCAGAGACATGGCTCCGGGAACAAGCTCCTCCACGATCTTGGGATAGGTCTCACCGAAGTGATCGAGCATGGTCTGCACCTCCTGGCGGCCCAGGAGTTCCTCGGCGTGGGTGCGGATGATTTCCGTCAAATGGGTGGCCATAACGGTAGAATGGTCGACGACGGAATAACCGAGCATCCTGGCGCGTTCCTTGTCTTCTTCCCTGACCCAGAGGGCCTGGAGTCCAAAGGCAGGTTCCGTTGTTTCCACGCCTTCCATTTTCTCGCCCACCGAACCTGTATCCATGGCAAGGGCGTGCTTGAGCAGCATTTCACCACGGCTCACTTCTTCACCCTTGACGAGGCAGACATACTCGCCGGGTTTGAGCTTCAGGTTGTCCCTGATATGGAGCGGAGGCACGATGATCCCCATCTCCGAGGCAAACTGTTTGCGGATTGAATGGATGCGGTCCAGCAGATCGCCATTCCTTTCCTGGTCGACCAGAGGAATTAATCCGTAGCCGATTTCCAGGGCCATGAGATCCAGGGGCGGAAGCCTGTCGATACTTTCCCGTACTTCCGGCACCTCTTCTTCCCGAAGCGCTTCCGCCTGGCGCTGTGCGGCACGTTCCCGGCTGTAGGTGAAGAATGCGACACCGCCCATGGCGAGGGAAAAGAGAAGAAAGGGCACCTGGGGCAGCCCGGGTATCATCCCCAGTGTAAACAGGATCCCTGCCGCCACACCGATGGCATGGGCATTGGAGAAGAGCTGGGTGAAAATTTCCTTGCCCAGACTTTCTCCCGAGGAGGCATGGGTGACGATCAAACCCGCCGCCGTTGAGATGATCAGCGCGGGGATCTGGGAGACCAGTCCGTCACCCACCGTGAGCAGTGTGTAGGCCGCGGCGGCCTCGGGCAGGGATAAATGCTGCTGCAGAACACCGATGACGAGCCCGCCGAGGATGTTGACGCAAGTGATGATAATGCCCGCGATGGCGTCACCCCGGACGAACTTGCTGGCACCATCCATGGTGCCGTAAAAGTCGGCTTCTCTCTCAATTTCCAGACGGCGCCTTCTGGCGTCCTGGTCGTTGATGATACCAGCGTTCAGGTCGGCGTCGATGCTCATCTGCTTGCCGGGCATGGCGTCCAGGGTAAAGCGGGCCGCCACCTCGGCCACCCGGCCGGCACCCTTGGTGATGACGACGAAGTTGATGATCACGAGGATGAGAAAAACCACCATCCCCACCACATAGTTCCCTCCCACCACGAAGGTTCCGAAAGACCGTATGATGTTCCCCGCCGCTCCGGCGCCTTCATTGCCGTGAAGAAGGATCAGCCGGGTGGAGGCCACATTCAACGAAAGCCTCAGCAGCGTTGTCAGCAGAACCACACTGGGGAAAATGGAGAAATCGAGGGGCTTCTCCGCGTAGATCGCCACGAGAAGCACCACCAGGGAAATCGCCAGGTTGAAGAAGAGGAGGGTGTCCATCATAAAAGCCGGCATGGGTATGATCATGATGGCGAGGATCACCACCACACCGAGAACCAGGAAGATCTCCCGGCTTTCCCTGATCTGTGTCCATATCTTTTCCATATTCATGGCTCTTTTTCACTCCCCGGCCGCGGCCGGAATTTAGCGACGCCCCTTCAGGCTGTACACATATGCCAGGATTTCGGCCACTGCCTTGAACAGATCTTCCGGAATCAGCGCACCCAGTTTAACCGTCTTGTACAATGCCCGGGCCAGGGGCTTGTCTTCAACGAGGGGAACCCTGTGGGCATTCGCGATACCGCGGATCTTTTCCGCCAGGAAATCGGCACCCTTGGCCACAACCATCGGGGCCGGCCCTCTGGCGCCGTCGTATTTAAGCGCCACCGCCAGATGGGTGGGGTTGGTAATCACCACATCGGCATGGGGGACGTCGGCAAGCATTCGCTTTCTGGCCATTTCTCTCTGGACACTCTTGACCCGGGCCTTGATCTGGGGATCCCCTTCCCGCTGTTTGTATTCGTCCTTCACTTCCTGCTTGGTCATTTTCAGGTTTTCTTCGTACTGCCACCGCTGGAAGGCATAATCGAGGATGGAGAGGATGACCATAAACCCCAGCACCCGAACGAGGATTTTAAAAGAGATACGGGAAACATAAACGATTATCCCTCCCACCTCCATGTCACCCACCGTGGGCAGGGAAACAAAGAATTCTTTCCGGACCACCAGGTAAGCGATATAGCCGACAATCACAATTTTGGCCATGGACTTGGCCAGTTCCATGAGCGATTGCTTGGAGAACATTTTCCCCAGCCCCTTGAGGGGGTCGAGCTTTTCCAGCTTGGGAGTCAGCGGCTCTCCAGTCAGGAGAAATCCGACCTGCATCACATTCCCCAGCAAGGCCGCCACCAGGGAGGCAACCAGAACGGGCCCGGTCAGCAGAAGCAGCTGGAGGAGCACCTGCTGGGAAATCAGGTTGAAATTGCCCGGTGTGACCTGCAGCGTCGCCGCTTGAGAAAGGAATCCCCCCATCATTTTCAGCAAATTTTCCAGAAATCGGGGGCTGTAAAAATAGAGGGTCATGAGGGCACCGAGAAAGACCACCGTACTGACAACCTCGCGGCTCTTTGCCACCTGCCCCTTCTGCCTGGCCTCCTCCCTTTTTTTGGGAGTTGCCCGTTCCGTTTTCTCCTGTTCCGATCCCGAAGACATTCCAGGGGCTCCTAATAAAAATTATTCCATGGTGAAACGGCTGTTCTTTTGTGCTACGACGCGATCAAGTAAAGCAATCGGCCAATGTCTGCTTCCAGCGAGCCAAAGAGGTCCTGAAGTATGTGGACCATCGTGGGCAGGCTGAGCCCGAGCATGATGAGTCCGACGCCGATCTGCAGTGGAAATGCGACGATGAACACGTTCATCTGCGGCACAGTCTTGGCAATCATCCCCATGCCGATATTGGTAAAGAGAAGGACAGCCATCATGGGTGCTCCGATCTTTATGGCAACCACGAAGAGTTCCCCGGTGGCACCAATAAGCTGTTCCACGAGAGCCGGCGGATAGTGGCCCGCACCGGACTGTATGTAACGAAAACTCTGGGCCATGGCTCTGATTACGATATGGTGAACGTTTAAGGCAAGGAACAAGAGCATGGCCAGGAGGTTCTGGAAGAGCGCAATGATTGAAAGCTGGGAGTTGCTCTGGGGGTCCAGGACATTGACAATGCCGAACCCCATTTGATACCCCGTCATCTGTCCTGCGACCTGAATCCCGGCAAAGATGAGCTGGACCATGTAGCCGATTAATAGCCCGATTGCGATCTCCCCCAGCACGGCCGGAATGAGGGAGATGGTCTCGCTGAAGATAGGCAAGGGCGCAACCTGCAGGGTCGGGAAAATCAGGATCGTCAGAAGCATGGAGAGCCCGACCTTCACCACTGGAGGCACCGTCTTGCTGCCAAAGGCCGGCAGCGCCATAAGAATGGCCGTCACCCGAATGAGAACGAATATAAAACTTTGGAATTGATGCAACGGCAATTGAAGCGGGTTCATCTTGTTGGTGCCTTCCTCGCCACGTGCCCCGGCTGATTATCGAATATAGAGCGGAATATTCATGAAAAGCTTGGTCGTGTAATTGGTCATGATGTTGAGCAGCCAGGGCGCGCAGATAATCAGCGCCGCAATGACTGTCACGATCTTCGGAACAAAGACAAGGGTCATTTCCTGAATCTGCGTTGCCGCCTGGAAGATGCTGACCAGCAGGCCCACAACCAGTGCCGTCACCAGCACCGGGGCCGACAACATCAAAGTCAGCTCCAGTGCTTCCTTCCCAAAACCGACGATAAACTGTGGCGTCACGATGGTTCCTCCATTTCCAATGATGCGTTTTCACGGTGGGGCCCCTGTATACCGAACCCCGGTGTACTTCCGGGCCTCTTTAGCATCTGCACCTTCAGAGTGTCCCGAAACTCCGTATGAGCGATCCCACGATCAGGTTCCACCCGTCTACCAGTACAAAGAGCATCAGCTTGAAAGGCAGAGAGATAATGACCGGCGGCAGCATCATCATTCCCATGGAAAGGAGGATGCTGGAAACCACCATATCGAGAACAAGAAAGGGGATATAGATCAGGAACCCGATTTGA
The DNA here is from genome assembly GCA_964443105.1 of uncultured Nitrospirota bacterium. Classification (GTDB taxonomy): domain Bacteria; phylum CG2-30-53-67; class CG2-30-53-67; order CG2-30-53-67; family CG2-30-53-67; genus CAYUBU01. The sequence goes on along the minus strand of CAYUBU010000015.1, from coordinate 8,342 downwards.
AAAGCCGTCTTCAGCTCACTGATGACGAAGGCCGTAATCAATGGAATGGACGGGACTTGTGATTTGTTTTCCGGTTTTTCGTTTCCCGAAAGTTTGATGCAGAGGGCCAGATCCTTTTCCCGGGTCTGGGAGAAAAGAAACGCCCTCACCGGATCCATGGCCCGCTTCAAGGCATCCTGCTGCGTAATATCATGGGCCAGGTAGGGCTGGAGGGCGGTCTCGTTTACCTGGTTCCACACAGGCGTCATGATAAAGAAGGTCAGGAACAGAGCAAGCCCAATGAGCACCTGGTTCGGCGGCACCTGGTGGGTGCCGATAGCCTGTCTCAGAAAGGAGAGCACCACCACCGTTCTGACAAAGGAGGTCATGAGAATCAGGATGGCCGGCGCCAGTGTCAAAACAGTGAGGAGCACCATGATTTGGAGTGCCGCCGAGACCTCCTCAGGGCCCGAGGCGTCGCCGATACGAATCTGCACGTCGGGAACGGTGATCGCTTCAGCGCTCAGGCATGGCAATAGAATGGCGAACACCGCGCAAAGAGCGATGAAACTCAAACAATTCCTCCAGAAGCCCCTAGCCATTGTCAAGCTCCTCCCTCAGGAGGTTCTCGAATGCCGACCCCTCCCCTCCGCCGCGGCCGCCGTCAGGAACCTGTCCCAAACGGGTCAGGAATGAAATACCCTGGGGTGAGAGGCCGACCACAAACTGCTCACCGCCCACGTCAATGACCGAAAGCGCATTCTTGGATCCAAGATACCGGGTCGCCAAAACCTGGATCATGGCTCCACGCCCCGCCAGGGTGCCCCGGCTGTTCATGAATCGTTTTACTCCGTGAAAAGAGAGAAGCAATAAACCGATAACCACGACCAGGGCAGTGACCATGCGCAGCCCCGCATGGAAAAGGTCTGGAACATTCTCGCTCCCTTGCGGCAAGGCGGGCAGGTCTCCGCCCTCCGGGAGCCCGGGAACGCCGATCTCCTGAACCGATGGCCTCACGTCGGTTTCCCGCGGCGGGCTGAATTCATTAGCCCAGGCGAGCCCCAAAAAGCAGGTCAGCAGAAGTGCGGCTGCAACACTGATCTTCCACCATGGAAGGCTTAACACATGCGCCATGATCGTCTACCCCAGCTTCTCAATACGTTCAGTGGGCGAGATAATGTCGGTCACCCGTATCCCGAATTTGTCATTCACCGACACCACCTCGCCCCGGGCGATGATCTTATTGTTCACCAGCACCTCCAGGGCTTCTCCCGCCAGTTTGTCGAGCTCAATGATGGAGCCCTGAGCAAGCTGCAGCAGGTCGTTCACCATCATCCGGGTCCGGCCCAGTTCCACAGAGACCCGAAGAGGCAGGTCGAGAATGAATTCAACACTTCGAGGGGAGTGGCTGCCGTTAGGGCCGGCGTCATCCTTGAAAGCCTCCTCCATCTGCTCCCCCATGGTCTCCTGGAGCTGTTCTTCCAATACAGTGGGTTCCTCTATCTTCTGGTCCGTCATCATCTACCTCCCTTTTCTGTCAAGAGACGACACAAGCTGTACCGCCATGCGACTTTTGTGCTGTCCCGGTATGGCCTTGAATTTGCGGACCCCCTCACAAAGCACATGGAAGGGTGCATCCACACTGCTGTTCAACGGGATCACGTCCCCCACTTCGAGACTCATGAGGTCCCGAAAGGTAATTTCCCCCTCCCCCACTTCCACCGACAGCTCCACTTCCATGGACTGGATCCCTTCCTCGAGCCATCGTTTTACCCGGGTATCCTGAGGCTTTACGGTGTCAGATTCCATCTCTCCCGAAAGTTCCAGCCGGAGAGGCTCAAGGGTGGAATAGGGTATGCAGACTTTTACCACGCAGGTCGCCTGTTCGATGAGTACTTCGAAACTGAAAATAACCAGCGTTTCAGTTTTGCTGACCGCCGACACAAATTTCGGGTTGATCTCTGACTTTTCCAGCTCCAGGCTGAAGGGCACCACAGGCTGCCAGGAATGCATGAGATCCTCAGCCACCACGGTGGCGATCTTTTCAATCACCCGCTGCTCAATGGGTGTAAAATCCCTCCCCTCCACCTTGAAACGCACGCTCCCCGTGCCGCCGCACAGGATGTCGATGCAAGTAAAGACAAACTTGGCATCCATCTCGATGAGCATGACACCCTTGTTGGGTTCGGTCTTCATGACGCACAGACTGGTGGGCAGCGGAATGGTTTCAATGAAACGGAGATATTTCATCACATCAAAACACAGAACACTCAGGTCTACGTCCCGTCGAAGCAGTGTGCTCAGGGACGCCTGAAACCGTTTCACAAAACGGTCGTGGATCACCGTGAGAGCCGGCATCTTATCCCGGACGATCTTCTCGGGATTGGTCAGGTCGTAGATGAGTTCATCCTTCTCCGGTATGGAGATATGGCTCTCAGTCTCGATCTCTCCCGTGGCAACCCCGTTGAGCAGGGCGTCCACCTCTTGCTGGTCTAGAATGTCTGCCATGGCATCTCTCTATTGGACAACGAATTCGGTGAAATAGACATTGTTCACCTGGCCGGTGACCAGGATGCTGTTCAGACGCTCTAGAATCTCTTCCCTGAGAATGTACTTGCCGTCGGAGGTGCGCACATCCGCAAAACCTTTGCTGCTGAGCAGAAGGAGTATGTTATCCCGAACCTGGGCGAGTCTCTTTTCTATCTCAGGCTGGACGTCCTGGCTGTCGAACTCCAGGGTCAGCGCCGTTTTGAGAAAGCGGGTCTCTTCAACATCATCGATATTGACCAGAAAGGGTTCCAGGGGATACATGGTGCCCACGAGTTTCTCCAGATCCCGGGGCGCCGCAGCCGCCTTTTCTTCGGGCGCTTCGGTTTCCGCGGGTTTCTGAAAGTAAAAAGTGTAGGCCCCAAATCCGCCCCCGCCGAGAAGCAGCAGCAGCGCCGCAACCAAGAAGAGGAGCTTTCCCATCGATTTCTTACCCTTACCCTCCGGCGGAGTCTCTTCCGTATCAGTCTTCTTTTCCGCGGCCATTTAGTCTCCTCCTGTTCCTTGTTTCAGCGCCTTTTTCATGTTCAGCGAAAATCGTACCGGCCCCTTGCGTTTTGTCCTGCCCGTTATCGGAGCGGCGGCACGGGCCTTCCGCAACGGTGCCAGTGCTTCCTTTGCCGACTGGGGATAGAGCAGGACAAGAACCACCCGTCGATTCTTTGCCCGTCCTTCCGGTGTATCATTGGAAGCCACAGGCTGGGTATCTCCATAACCGACCGCGGAAAACCGCGACGCGTCCAGGCTCTCCCCTTCGGTAAAATGCCGCAACACATTCACTGCGCGGGCGGTAGAGAGTTCCCAGTTCGACGGATACCGTGCCGTCTCGATCGGCACGTTGTCCGTGTGCCCCTCGATCCGCACCTTGATGTCCCGCTCTTTGATCAAGGCCGTGATCTCCCGTAAAACCGGGCCGGCCGCGCTGCTGAGTTCGGCACTGCTGCTTTCGAAAAGAACGCCGCTGTCCACGTTGAGGAGAATGCCCTCTTTTGTCATGTCGGCCTCGATGGCCTTATCCTTCTGCAGCTGGTAGAGGCGCTTCTTGACATCAGAAAATTCCCGGTCCATGAGCTTACGGGGCGATATGTCAACAATTTCCGGCGAGGGGAGCAGCTCTCTCAAACTGATATCCGTCTTGGACCCGCCCTGAAGCACACCCAAAGAACCTTTCAGCGACCCCAGGGCCTCCTTTATCTTCTGGTTGTCCAGAGATGACATGGAGAGCAGAAGAACGAAAAAGGTCAACAAAAGCGTCATCATGTCTGAAAAGGTGGCCATCCATCCCGGGAGACCGGGTTTGCAGTCACATCCGTTTTTCTTTCTTGCCATGGCCATCGGTCCTTCCGGCAGGATCACTGCCGTGGGAGTGTTATTTATCGAAATTCGATTTTCTCAGCTTGGGCGCGATAAAGGCGTGGAGCTTCTGTTCCACCACCCGGGGATTCTCTCCGTTGTTGATGGCCAGGATGCCTTCCATGATCAATTCGTTCGCGAAGATTTCCTTGGCGCTCACGTTCTGCAGTTTTCCGGCCATGGGCAGAAAAATCATGTTGGCCATGATGGCGCCGTAGAAGGTGGTCAATAGAGCCACCGCCATGGCCGGTCCAATGCTGCTGGGGTCGTTCATGGTCTGGAGCATCTGCACCAGCCCGATGAGGGTGCCGATCATCCCCATAGCCGGCCCGAAATTTCCCATGGTGGTGAATATTTCGGCACCCAGTTTGTGCCGGTCCTCCAGCTTCTGGGTCTCAATTTCCAGGATCTCCCGGATCGCCTGGTTTTCCAGACCGTCCACTGCCAGCTGAAGCCCCTTCTTGAAGAATTCGTGGTTCACATCCTGGGACGCGTTTTCCAGGGCAAGAATGCCTTCCTTCCGTGCGAGGCCGGAAAAGGCCACCAGCTTTTCGATGTGGTCGGTGGGGTTGTCCTTGGAGGGGAAGAGGGTTTTCATGGCCACGCTGATCACCTTGAGCATGTCCGACAGGGGGTAGTTGATCAGGGTAACGCCGATCACACCGCCCACAACGATAGCCACCGAAGGAATATCAATGAAGATCACCAGGCCGCTGCCAAGAAAGATGGCCAGCAGCACGAGAGCGAATGCCGTCACCATGCCGATAATGGTTGCAATGTCCATAGCACCCCTGTCTTTCATCAGGTTGTGAGTTGGGAGACCGGCTTCGAAGCCGGGACTTTTGAGTCCTGCATGAGCCATGTTGTAGCAATCCCTGTGCCAACTCACTCTTCATGAGAATAGAGCGGCGATTCGAAACCTCAAAGGCCGGTGTTTCAGGCAGGCCGGAAACACCGCCACCCTATCTCGTTGCTTTTTAAGCGATTCCCGGGGGGGAGACTTTAAGGAGAAGAATGACGGCGATTACGGGTAGTGGGACTACGATGTGCATCCCTGCCCCGAACGGGGGCGCGGACAACAGGGGGATGTCAATTATGGCGGCCCGAGTCAGGCCTTTGACATGGGGGAGAGGCCCGGCCCCTCCCCCACTTGGTCTTTACCGTTTGAGATTGATCAGTTCCTGTAGCAGTTCATCGGTGGTGGTGATGGTTCTGGAATTGGCCTGAAAACCCCGCTGACTGGTAATCATGTTCACGAACTCCTGGGCCAGGTCGACGGTGGACTGTTCCAGGGAGTTGGAACTGATCTTTCCCCGGCCGCCGGAAGACGGTTGGCCAATAATCGGCTGGCCCGACCTCGACGATTCGAGAAACAGGTTTCCACCGATTCGGGTAAGCCCCTCGTTGCTTTGAAACGTCGCCAGTGCGATCTGGGCAATCGCCACGGTACGGCCATTGGAGAAGTTGCCCGTGATGACGCCGTCGTGGCTGACACTGTAATTACGAAGGTCACCGGAGGCATAGCCGTCCTGATTCTGGTAGGTGGCGCTCGATTCGAGCCCGTACTGGGTAACGCCGTCGCTGCCGCTGCCGCCGATCCCCGCGGGGGTCCCGAAGTCAAAGTCTATGACCTGATCCTGAACCGCACCGCCGGTGAAATCAAAACCGCCGGTCGCATAGGTCACCGCACCGATGGTATCGAGCAGCCCCGACGTCGTGAAGTTCATGGTACCCTCCGCCTGGATCTCATCGCCGGTACCGTTGGCGTTATCATTGTCCCCGACGACAGCATACCAACTCCAGGTGTTGGCCGCGTCTTTTCGAAAATAGGCATTGATCTGATGTCCATTGCCCAGGGAGTCATAGACGGTGAGGGCCGTGGAAAAATTGGAGGTGGTAATCGGGTCGTTCACATCGAAGGCCGCCCCCACTGTTGTGGATCTGGAATCGAGGTTCGCGTCGAGTTCCACAGTGCTCGTGGCATTAGGGGCGGAGGAGACACCGGTGATATTGATATCTCCGAGAGACCCGGTCACATTGCCGTTGGAATCGACGCTGTATCCCTGCACGACGACCCCGTTGGGATTGACGAGAAAACCGTCCTTGTCAAACTTGAAGTTGCCTGCCCGGCTGTAACTGATGCCGTTGTCGTCCCGCATGACAAAGAAACCCTTGCCGTCGATGGAAAGATCGGTGGGACTGGTGGTATTCAGGAACGAGCCCTGGGTGAATTGAACGTCAATAGAGGTCAGACGTGTTCCCTGGCCGACCTGATTGTTCGATACACCTGAAAGACTGGCTGCGATGACGTCTGAAAAAGACGCCCGGCTGGTCTTGTACCCGATGGTGTTGACGTTGGCGATATTGTCGCCGATGATGGAGAGGGCGTTGCCGTTCACGCTCAATCCGCTCACACCCGAATAGAGAGATCCTAAAATGGTCATTGTACCTTCCTTTCTGGACGCCGGCTTCTGCCGCCGTCCTGTGAACACCGCTTCCGTCAGTCCGCGGTGGAAGGCCCCCTTGTGCAACCGGGATATTCCGCTTGATAAATCTAATCGTGAAATATCCCCGTTAAGGTCCGGCCTGGTCGCTGCGTTTCTGCAGGCGGGTCAGAAAAGACTCCTTTGCCTCGCCCATCAAAGCAGAACTGCACTGTCAATATTGGTGAACATGTTGTTCTTCACGTTTTCTCTGTCCAGCGCCGTAATGACCGTACGGTTCTCGACACTCACGATGAAGGCGTTATGGTCAAGAAGAAAGAGCGACTCTTTTACGCCTTTCTTCTCAGCCTGGTCAACAGCGCCTTTCATCCGGTCCAGCTCGTCCGCACTGATTTCAATATTGCGACGGGTCATTCGATCCTGGGCGTGCCGGGAAAAATGCAAGTCCCGCGCCTCCATGGTCTTCTGGAGGACGGCCTCGAAGGGCTGTTTGGCCGCCTCTTTGCCATGTTGAGCGCCCCGGGCGATTCCGTCGCCCTGCGTCAGCTGCGGTATTCCTGTCTGAACACCTTTTACCATGATGGCACCTCATTAGTCCTCAGGCGTCGCCTCCGCTTTTACCACCGGCGGCGAGACCACCTGGACGACTTCCTGAACTGGCACTCTGCTGTGACCCAGGTCGAGCAGGGTCCTTCCATTTTCAAAGACAAGACCCTGGACCCGGCTGGTCTGGTAGGTTTGTGCCGGAATATACCCGTCGTCCTGATCATAGAAGTTGACTTGAAAGCGGTAAGTCCCGTCGGGTACGGGGTTTAAATCCATATCCCGGGCGTCCCACTGCACGTCATAGGTCCCCGGTTCCCGGGGTCCCAGTTCAATTCTGCGCACCAGGGAACCTGTCCCATCGTACACGGCCAATTCACCTCTGGCCCCGCTGGCCAGCAAGTCATACTTGGCGCCGCCGGCGACACCTTCCGTCACGGCGATACCCGTTCCTTCGGTGACCACGTGTTTTCCAATGTAGCCGGTCATCTGAAGGTGGGCCTGTTCCGCCTGGGCCGTCTGCACGGCTTCCAGGTTTTCATTCACCTGGAAGAGCTGCTCCAAACTTGAAAACTGTGCCAATTGTGCCGTGAATTCCGTGCCTTCCATGGGATTCATGGGGTCCTGATACTTCATCTGAGCCACCAGCAGCTTGAGGAACTGGTCTCTTTGCACGGTGGCCCCCTCATCGGCTTTATCCGCCGGCTGCAACGGTAACGGTGTGGATGTGCTCTCTACTTCCATATAATTTTCACCTCCTTTCATTATGCAAAAACGTTGACCCGGCCTTGTGCCATGGTCTCGTCGCTTTCTCCGGGGGAAGGCACTTCCTCGTGAGTCGAGGCATACCGTCTTCCTCCTTCGTCCCGTAACTGCTGCCGGGCGCCATCACCACGGGGCTGGTTGGCATCCTTGAAACCGGAGTCGGCCATTTCCTCCTGGTAATGGACCTGGATGTTATCCACCCGAAACCCCTGGTCCAGGAGTGCTTCTTTCAAGGCGTGAATGTGAGTGAAAATTACCTCACGGGCTGCCGCTGAGTCGGTGGTCATTTTCGCGGTCACACCTTGATCACTGAGGGAAACCTCCATCTTCAATTTCCCCAGAGACGCGGGTTCCAACTGAAGAAAGAGTTTATCCCGACCCTTCAAAACCATGCGTTGGAGCTGGGGCTCAATCTGTCCGAGCACACGCTCCGCCGACATCTCCGGCCGGGATACCGTTTCAGATACCCTGCGGTATTCCAGGGTTCCCGCGTCTGTCAGCGAATTCACGGAACGGGACCCATGGTCAGTCCGCATAACACCATTTTCCTCCTGAGAGGACGGGTGGTCCCTTTCAACGGCCCCGTCGTGGATTGGGGAAAGGGCTTCCGCCGCCCTGTGGGACGCCGCGGCCCTTTCCTGTTCTCCCTCGACTCTTCCGTGGGGCTGTTCTGCGCCCGGCCGAACAACCGCCTCCGGCTCGCCGCCATCG
>CAYUBU010000014.1:0-2939 GCA_964443105.1 uncultured Nitrospirota bacterium | reverse complement strand
CGAGATAGACATCCTCTTTAAAATCGCGGTTGAAGTGCTGCATTTTAAAGAGGTAATCTTTGATATGGGGATCATATTTCCTTGAGGGAATAAAGGGGGCCTGCCGCCCTGTAGCCGCAATGGCAATTGCGTCCGGAGCCGCGCCTAACCCGATGATTCCCCCTGCAACTCCTTTTATGAAATCGCGTCTATTCATTTTGTTTATCAAGTGTAGAGGCTTAAGGTTATGTTTTTAAATAGAATAACTATACTTTCTCAGAAAGTCAAGACCTAAGATGGCCTTCGTTGCAACTGGTCAAGAGAATCTTTCCTGCAATCTTACCCAACAGTTGCCCCCAGTTAATCGTACGGCCCCGTCAGCTCCCCACCCGGTTCAGGCATTGTTGGGGGTCCTGCCGGAAGAGTGGCGGTTTTTCGCCTTCATGGCGTAGAGCCGCCGATCGGCCACCCGAACCATATCCTCGGACTTCTTGATCCCCTCGTCGGGAAAAGAAGCAATCCCGTAACTGATGACAATGGCAGAGCCGTGGAGAGACTCGAAATCGTGCTCCTCCACCGCCCGGAGAATCCGCTGGGCTTCGCATAAGGCGCCTTTGGAATCGGTCTGGGGGAGCAGAAGGGCAAATTCGTCTCCGCCATAACGGGCCGCAATATCGCTCTTTCGAATCGTCTGTCTCAGGATCCCGGCAAGCTCTTTGAGAATGTCGTCACCGACCCGATGGCCGTAGGTATCGTTGATATCCTTGAAGTTGTCCACATCGACCATGATGGTCGACAGCGGCGCTTCATATCGTTCGGAACGGTTGAATTCCTGCTCCAGGCGGGTGTAGAAATGGCGATGGTTGCAGACCCCCGTCAGGCCGTCGGTGGTGGCCAGACGCTCCAGATTGACATTGGCCATTTCCACATCCTCGTACAGGGCGGCATTGATGAGGGCATTGGCCGCGGCCCCGGTGATGATCTGGCAGAATTGGACCTCCCGATCCTCAAAGGGGCGCCCCCGGCGCGCGGTGCGAAGCAAAATGGTTCCGATGACATTCTGTTTGATCAGAACCGGCAGAACCAGCAGGGCATGGACATCGATGCCGATCAGGGTCTCCCGCACCGGCCGAACGATCGGATTCTCGCTGACGTCGTTGATGACCACCGTCTTCTTGGAATTAAGGACTTCCATTACTTCGGGATACTTTATCAGATCGATACCGAGGTTCGATATAGCCGGGTTTTCACTGGTGGCCACCACGATTCCCTTTTCCTCGCCCGGTTCCACCCGGACGATGGAGCATCGGGTAACATCAATGATTTCCGAGATCTTCTTAACGATGGTATAGAGAACATCCTTGTAGTTCAGGGTAGAGGTGATGGTATTGCTGATTTCCAGAATGGCAAAGAGATCACGCTTCTCCTGCTCCTGCCGATCCAGCAGTCTGCCGAGCCTGACGGACGTTTGGATACGGGCCATGAGTTCGAGTTTGTCCGCCGGCTTGACAATATAGTCGTCGGCGCCCGAGTCGAGACACAGCTCAACCTCTTCCCGCCGGCTCCTGGTGGTTGTCATGAGAACGGGGATCTTCCGGAGCAGGGGATCGGCCTTGAGCGTGCGGCAGACGCCGGCCCCTTCCATGCTCGGGGGCACCAGATCAAGAATCACAAGATCGGGATGCTCTCTTGCAACCTGCTCGCCTGCCCGGGATACCAGGTCGGAAGCAACCACTTCGTATCCCTCGGCTTCCAGCAGGGAACAGAAATCACCACGGGCCCGTTCATCTGTTTCTACGACAAGGACCTTGCTTTTTTCCTTCATCAATAAATACCATCCAGGACTGCGAAGAGGTTCAGGGCTCCAATATGGATATTTCTGCGTTAATTCTGCAGCTTTTCCACCATATGCCAGAGCACTAACGAAAATCAGTCCAATAATCCGAATCTGAGTTGTTCTTCCATTTTATGCATAATTTCCCTTTTGCGCAATAAAAAAGTCAAATTTAAAATGATATTATTCTGACGTAAGGTGAGGATATCGTTGTTAAGGAGAGGAAGGCCCGGCCCAGGGATCAGTGACCGCACCGGCAGGCGATCCAGCCGGGAGTCTTGAATCCCCGGGAGAGATACTCAGACGCCCCTGGTTATACCTATCTGATTGGAATATATAGGGAAAAAACCGTGCCTTTGCCCGGCGTACTCTCCACGCGGATGGCGCCGCCATGTTCCTCGGCGATTTTCTTGCTGATGGGGAGTCCCAGATTCGTCGCGCCCTCGGCTTCTCTGAGCACAAAGAAAGGCTCGAAGATCATGCCGAGTTTTTCCCGCTCGATACCGGCCCCGTTGTCGCCGATTCTCACCACGCCACAGCGCTCTTCTTTGGACCGCTCCTCAGCCAGTTGGATGGTCAGGATTCCCCCCCTGGGCATGGCATGGACGGCATGGACCATCAGGTTCCGGAGTGCCTCCTCCATTCGACCGGGGTCGACATGAACGGGGGCAACGGAGGTGTAGGTTTTTTCAATCCGGATCCCTTTTTCCCTGCACATTTTTGCCAGTTCCTTGACCAGCGGGTCGACAATCTGCTTCAGGTCGCACCGGACGAATTGCGGTTTCTCGTCGCTGGTCAAAGCCAGGACATTCTTCAGGGTGTCTTCAAGCCGGACAACTGCCGAGAGAATAGACTCGGCATAGTCTTGCTGCTTTGCGGTATCGATGTCTCCCTGGGCCAATCGCCTTGCGAATCCCCCCACCGCAGTCAAGGGATTCCGTATTTCATGGGCGATATTCTGAGTCAACCGCCCCAGGGCCGCCAGTTTCTCCACCTCAGCGAGCTGCTCCAAAAGAACCTGCTTTTCCCTTTCCGCCGCTTTTCGCTCGCCGACGTCCTCGATGACCCCGTCAAACCATTGGAGATTTCCCCTCTCATCGGACTTGGCGGTGGCTGTCACCGACGA
>CAYUBU010000013.1:0-18945 GCA_964443105.1 uncultured Nitrospirota bacterium | reverse complement strand
GTGTACCGGAACAGAAGTTTCACCAGGGCCTCAGAGGAACTCAACATCAGCCAGCCGACCATCAGCGAGCATATCAAAAACCTGGAGCGTGATCTTGAGTGCACCCTTTTTGACCGACTGACCCGGAAGATCATACCCACCGCTGAGGCCAGGGCCATCTTTGCCAGGGCGTCCAATATCATCGACGAAATGAGCGAGCTGCAAGAGACGGTGCGGGCCTCCAAAGGCAATATCACAGGCCCTGTGACCATTGGCGCGAGCACCATCCCCGGCACTTACATCCTCCCCTACAAGGTGGCCGAGTTTTCCCGGGACCATCCCCAGGTCTCCTTTGAAATCCTGATAGACGATTCCCGGCAAATCATCGAAAGAATCTTGAACCACGAGATTCTTCTCGGTTTTGTGGGGGCTATGATGGACACAAATCATGTCAATTATGAGCCCTGCATTGACGACGAGCTGATTCTCGTCGCGCCGCAAGCCCTGAGTCTGAAAAAGAGTATCCCATTGCCTGAGATACTTCATCTTCCCTTTATCCAGCGAGAGCTCGGTTCAGGGACCAGAACAACCACGGAAGCTCACCTGGCCAAAGCGGGCATCGCTCTGTCCGACTTGAAGACTGTAGCCCTCCTCGGTTCCACAGCATCGGTTAAAGAGGCGCTAAAGGCGGGGTTGGGGGTATCGATCCTCTCACGCATGGCTGTCCAGGATGAATTGGAAAGGGGGCTGCTCCAGGAGATCAGGATGCAGGGCTTGAAGATGACCCGCAGCTTTTACCTGGTGACCCACAAGAGTCGGGTGCTGCCGGCGCCCTACGAATCGTTTCAAACATACCTTCTTGGGGTCGGACCAATCTAACCCATTGATAACAAAAAGCAATGACCGCAAAAAGGGCCAATATACCCTTAAGCCGATGTTTTGGGGGTCAATTTGGGTCCCTTCCCGCACTCCTTTCACGTAAGCGAATAAGCGGCAGACTCACACATTGCACTTTTTCTAGCAGGTTTCCACTATGCCCGATGCGCACAGCAGCATGGCCTATCGAGCCAAACGAGTAATGTGTAGCTCCTTAAGTCTACGACTCGCGGCCCGAGGCGACATCATCGTCATGCCACAGCGACCTGTAGTCAAAGGTGCCGGCTTCGATGAGGTTGAACTTAATGATTTCAAAATTGGGGCTCATGTCGAAGTCTCGGGGCAGAATCTGGGAATAGTGGCGCATGATCAGTTTTGCACCGTAGGGATTGGAGCGTACATCGTTTAAGGGTTCCGAAGGGGTAACGGTAGACGGCACAATGGGGTAACGAACGCTCTGGAAGGCCTTGGCAATCATTCCGGAACAGATCACCTGGAATTCATTGCAGTTGCCGAGACAGGCTTTTATGCTGCGTTTCCGAAAGGGGTTAAACCATGAAGGAAGCAGCATAAGGGCAATATCGATGATATTCTGTTGGTCATAGCGCTTGCCCAGGTTATCCATCACAATCCGGATGACCGTGTCCCGGTCGCGGCGGAGGATGCCGTAGGGTCTGCATATGCGAAGATTGTAACTCCTGTATTTACTCAAAGGTACGGCCACAACACCACGCCCCACAAATGCTTCAATCATCAGGTGCCTGGCGTCATCACCAAATTCCTTTAAATATTTCTCCCTGAACTCACTTTCTTCCGTGATCAGTTCGTCGCCAACGTAGAGGCCCACGTGGCTCCAGTGGCTTTGGGAGAAAATTTTGATTATGGCACTCATTTTCGAGCGACCTTCCACCAGGACCACGTCGCCCTTCCGAATCGCAGCGGTCAACTTGTCCATGTTATTGTAGAACAGTCGGTCAGGCATCGCTTCCGACGATTCCAAACAATTGGCAATAGTTTCCCGAAGCCGACGGGCGCCTTGTTTAAAGAAAGACATGGCGTTTCACCTATACAGTTTGTTCTGCCGCTCAGGATGCGAATCTATCAATAACACCACCTATGAAATAGCTTATCGAGGCACCTTCTTCGGGCCTGGAGCCCTGGATCAGGAGTGCACCTCCTTTCTCCAGCGGCGGGATCTTCGTTCCGAGAACCATCAAAACAGCTCGCGATGAATCTCGGCCTTGGTCTGTTCATGGTGGGCCGCCAATTTCTCTGCGAGGGTCTGGATATCCTTGGCGCTGCGCGACCCGAGCATCCCCGCTTTCATTTGCCTCGATATCTCACCTTCTATCCAATCCCCACTAAACTTAAGCGACCGGTGCACCGCACCCAAAAGAGGCAGCCATTGTTCGAATTCGTGCAGCGGCGCCCGGATGACGACAGTTTCCCGGTTTCCCTTCAGACCTGTATGGGGAGCCTGGATCTCGGTCAGAGTGAAGAGCCGTTCTTCAAATGAAACCCCCTTTTCACAATAGGTCACCCGGCAAATGCCCCCATCGTATAACAGGGTACGGTCAGTCTGAAGACCGAGAACACGTTGTTGGTACCGCTGGGCCGCCTGGGGAAGGCTCCTGAGCAATGTAAACTGAACATTCTCAGAATTCCGGTGAAGGACGGGAAAAAGGATCTGCTGGATAAACTGGACTGCTGTTATGGTTGGATAGACCGCCTTGTTCTGCAGCAATGAGGATCTGTTTTCATTGAGAAGAGAAAGTTCCGGCACCCATCGGATGAACACTGCGCCCAGACTTTCGGGGGATACGGCGAGATCCAGCTTTCCCGCAATGATGTGAGCGGGTCCCGCAAGAACCGCGGACCTTGCCCCTGTGACGCGGCCACTGATTTGCCATCCGTCGGGAACTGAAAGGCTGAACGGTTTTCCCCCGGGGCCCTGGCTGGGGTCATAACCGCCATCTTCCCCGCCCTGTCCTTTTCTTTGCTTCCGCCCCGACCCCACGGTAGTTCTCCCAAGCGGCATAGGTTATTAGTAAGAGTTTTTATTTTAAATTTATTGTACTTAAAGATTTTTCTTAATGTAAAATGTTAGACTTCGGCCCTTCCCTTCTTTTGTCTTGTACGCGTATCACAAAGGCAGGCAGAGGGCAGACTCAAAGCGGTGTCTCAAGGTTACCAAAAAAAAAGAGCTCCCGATCAATCAGGGAGCTCCAAGAGTTCGAGTTATATGCTGTGGTCTTACACCTTGACCACATTGGTAGCTTGAGGCCCCTTAGCTCCCTCAGTAACTTCAAATGTGACCTGGTCTCCGTCATGCAGGCTCTTGAAACCTTCCGACTGGATGGCCGAGTAATGGACGAAGACATCCGGTCCGTTCTCCTGCTCAATAAAACCATACCCCTTCGATTCGTTGAACCACTTCACTTTTCCCTCTGCCATCTTTCTGCTCCTTTGAACATCGTTCCTGGACGGAACCCGTGACACTGACGCGACTCCTCTACCACCATACACAAGAACATGGGTAGCCTCCCAAGAGACTTTGTCCTGGTCGTCGCCCTGTGTGTTTACCGGAAAGGGAGCTGCGTGTTAACAGACCATTTATAACACGTGAGGGTTTTACAAGGCAACAAAATAATGACCGCCGGGTCCATAAAAAGGAATGTCCCACCACATTTTTGGCCGGGCAAAAGGGCTCGCCTCCTCTCCGGGTTTCCAGAACTGTTCAGTAACCGGCAGCGAGACCGGACCGGCGGGGATCGGCCGCCCCGTGAAATCTCCTTTCTTCCGGGTCGATTAGAATGGTTGAGGCAGCCCCCATCTCTTCCCCGATCACAATGTCATGGCCCATGGCTTTCAGGCGATTCAGGACATGGGTGCTTATCCCCTCCTCCACACGGATTTCATCCGGCAGCCACTGATGGTGTATTCTCGGCGCCCTCACAGCGTCCTGTACATTCATGCCGTGATCAATCACATTGAGAATCACCTGAAGGGTTGTGGTGATGATCCGTGAGCCCCCGGGGCTTCCGGTGACCAGAAAGGGCGAGCCGTTCTGGACGACAATCGTGGGCGACATGGAGCTGAGCATCCGCTTTCCCGGTTCGATGGCGTTGGCCTCCCCGCCGATCAATCCGTAGGCATTGGGTATTCCCGGCTTCGAACTGAAATCGTCCATCTCATTGTTCAGCAGGAAACCGGCCCCTTCAACGACGATGCCCGACCCGAAGCTGAAGTTCAGCGTATAGGTATTGGAAACGGCGTTGCCCTCCCGGTCAACCACCACAAAATGGGTCGTCTCATCACTCTCCCTACCCAAGGGCCTGCCGGGCATGACTTCTCTGGCCGGTCGGACCCGGTTCCGATCGATCTGCTCTCGCAACCGGGCGGCATAGCCCTTGGACGTCAGGCCGCTTACTGGCACTTGAAAGAACTCGGGGTCCCCCAGGTACTCAGACCTGTCGGCGTAGGCCTGCTTCATGGCTTCCGCCATCAGGTGGATGGTGAGCGCAGAATTGTGCCCCGATTTTCGAAGATCGTACCCTTCCAGGATGTTGAGCAGCTCGATGAGGTGCACACCGCCGGAACTGGGAGGGGGCATGGAATAAACGTCTAACCCCCGATAATAGCCATGAACCGGTTTTCGGATAACCGCTTCGTAGTCCGCCAGATCCTCTCGGGAGATGATCCCTCCCCCGCTTTCCATCTCCTCAGCAATGGCGTCGGCTACTTTTCCCCCATAAAATCCCGCGGCCCCCTGCTCTAAAATGGCGTCCAGGGTGCGGGCCAGATCGCTTTGCACCAGGCGATCGCCGGCTTCATAGAAGGCGCCGTCTTTCTTGAAAAAGACCGCAGCCGTCGACGGCCGCCGTGAGAGCAGGTCGGCGTGATCCTTAATGTCCTCGCTGAGGGCACGGGAGACAATGACCCCTTCTCTGGCCAGCTTTACCGCGGGCCTGACGGCTTCGGACAGAGGGATTGTGCCGAACTTTTCGAGAGCCAGAGCCAGACCGGCGACCGTCCCTGGAACACCGGCGGCAAGATGACTGAAACGGCTCAAGTCAGACTCGGCATGACCGGCCCTGTTCAGAAACATGTCCCGGTGGGCCCTGGCGGGTGCCTTCTCCCGGTAATCAATAGCGCTGACCTCGCCGGTTCCGGCCCCATAGAGGAGCATGAATCCCCCGCCGCCGATATTGCCGGCCTCGGGGTGGGTGACAGCCATGACAAACCCCATGGTCACGGCCGCATCGACGGCATTGCCACCCCGCTGCAGAACCCCAAGCCCGATCCTGGTAGCCTCGGAATCTTCACTGACCACCATCCCCTGGTAGGCCCCCAAGGGCGCAGCAAGGTCTCTATCCGCGATACCCGGCACATAGACCTGACCCATTCTGCAGGAGAGCAAGAGAAGCGTTACCGTGAGTAAGAAAGAAAGCAGATCTCTTGTTTTCATGTCGTCTTTAAAGAGGGTGCCAGGCAGGCCTGCCTGGCACCCAGTCACCCGCGCAATATCCGGGCTAGAAAGAGCTTAAGATGCGGGCATAACGTTCGGCCCGTCCTTTGTCAGGATCTTGGGTCGCTTCCAGCCGCGCGATGGTCTCGATGTAGGAAGCCGGCAATCCATGGATCTGTGCCCCCTGGAGAACCACGTCCTTGTACCACGTGAATGGTTTCAATGTATCATCAATGTAGTTACCATCGGCCACGTAAGTAAAGACACGGAACACCGAAGGGGAGACCGATAGATCCAGGGCCTTCTCATGGTAGCCGGAGCCGAGGCTCTCGGCCTGGTCGAGGTGACATTTTTCGCTCATGTCAATTTTGTAAATGACACCATGAACGCGGTCTTGCGTGCTCCCGGTGAAAAAGGCATTGCACTTGGCCGAGCCGTCACGGCCTTTCTTGTGCAGTCTCAGGGCATAACCCGCCAATACGGACACGCCGATTGTCTGACACGATGGGGTTCGTTGCCGCAATCTGAGGGGGTGAAGGTTGGATCCGTAGGCAAAATAATAGATGAACTCATTCATGACGCAGGTTACTCATCAAGAGCTGGATGTGCCGGAAGGGAGATCAGCCGGGCGCAAAAAAAAGTGCGAAGCGCCCATGGGCGCATCGCACAAATCGCTATTACGCACATAGATTATTGGGCCACATTAACATTCTGGGCCTGAAGCCCTTTGTCTCCGGTCACCACCGTAAACTCGACCTTCTGTCCTTCCTCCAGCGTGCGAAATCCGGAACCACTGATGGAACTGTAGTGGACAAAGATGTCGCCTTCCTGATCGGTCTCAATAAAACCATACCCTTTGGTATTGTTGAACCATTTCACGGTACCCACCCGACTGTCAGACATGATTCCCTCCTCCTTTCTTAGCGCACTGTCCTATGGAAACCAACTTCCCCCGTTAATAAAATCAATTATTTAGCAAAGTATAATTCAGATGTCAAGTTAAGAAATTACCGGTGGAGGAGAATTGAGGTCAGATATTGGCGGATGCACGATATAAATCGACTGCTGCCCAGTTGACGGACAACGGGGTGCCATGCAGGCAGGCCTGGCACCGTTACCGCACTCATGCAATCTCCCGGCTAGGCGACCCCGCCATCAGACACCAGGTCCGTCTCTGCCGCAGTGGAGGTCTCGTCGCCCCGGAGGATCTGGGCCAGCTCAACGGTCTGGTCCGGACTGCCCAGCACCACAACGACGTCATCAGTCTCGAGGGTGGTCGTCCCCCCGGGGTTGGGCATCATGGTTCCGCCCCGTCGAATGGCAACGGCGGTCAAGCCGAACCGGGTTCTCAGGGCAATTTCTACCAGCGTCTTTCCCGTAAAAGGCGACTCCCCGGTGACTTTCAAAGCGGTGATTTCCATATCGGGCATATGATCTTTGACATCCGGCAGTGATGTCCGTTGCCGATGAAGGCCCCGGAACATGTCGTAACCTGAAGAACGGATCTCCTGAACAAACTTCTCAATATCGTCACGGGGGATCAGGTATTTTCCCAGGACTCGGGCAAAAATTTCGATGGACGTTTCGTACTCCACGGGGATCACTTCATCGGCTCCCAGTTCATACAGGGATTCCATTTCCTTCACATAGTGTGTTCGCACGATTATGAGTGCCTTGGGGTTCACTTTTCTCGCCTCCAGGGTGATTCTCCGGGTGGCCGTGGGGTCGTTGATGGCGATCACCACGATGCGGGCCGTCTCCGCGTTGGCGTGTCTGAGCACTGTTTCATGGGTCGCGTCGCCGAAGAAGATCGCTTCCCCTTTCTTTTGCTCCGTCATGACGGTATCAGGATTGGTATCGATGATGATATGGTCGATACCTGCAATTTTTGCCACCCGTGACAAATTCCTGCCGTTGACGCCGAATCCGATAATCACAAGATGGTCTTTCCGGTTCCCGTGCCGGCTTTCCACGGCACAGACGGTGCAGCGGGTTTTCAGTCTCTCCAGTATGGGGATGTGCAGGATGGCGTCGGCGATCCGGGGCGCACCATGGATGATGAGGGGCGCGGCCGCCATGGTCAGGACAGCCACCGCTAAAAAGAGCTGGTAGGTGTCACCGGCCAGGAAACCCGCAGCCAATCCGTTCTTCGACAAAATAAAAGAGAATTCACCCATTTGGTTGAGGGCGAGGCCCACCAGAATGGCCGTCCGGAGCGGATAGCCCAGAATGGCCGTGACCAATCCGGCAATGAGCCCTTTGACCAGGAGTACGATGACGACGATGACCAGGACAACGACAAAATGTTCCAGTAGAAACCTGACATCAAGGAGCATGCCGATGGAGACGAAGAAAAAGCTGGTAAAAACGTCACGGAAAGGGATGAGGTTTCCCAAGGCCTGGTGGCTGTATTCCGACTCAGAGACCACCAGTCCCGCCAGAAACGCGCCCAGGGCAAAGGAGAGCCCCATACTGGAGGTGAGCCAGACCACCACCAGACAGATAACAAAGAGTGTCAGAAGGAACAGCTCCCGGCTTCTCGTTCGTGCCACCTGGTAGAGCATCTGGGGCACAAGCCATTTCGCCCCCATAAGGACAAGACCGATTGTTCCCACCGCTTTGATCATGGTCACGGCGAGGCCGGCCGCGCTGTTCTCTACATTCCCGGCCAGAAAGGGGGTCACCAGAACCATGGGGACCACCATGATATCCTGGAAAATGAGGGTAGCCAGAGAGGCATGTCCGTGGGGGCTGTCCACTTCTCCACTTTCCTGCAGCACCTTCAAAACAATGGCCGTACTGCTCAGGGTGACAAGGAAGCCGATGAATATGGCCTCTCCTGTCGATTTCCCCATGAACCGGACCATCGCGGCCGCCACGGCGATGGTGAATAGGGCCTGAAGGCCTCCGCCAAGGAGAACCGATCGTCTGATCTGCACCAGCTGCTTGAGGGAAAATTCGATTCCAATGGTAAAGAGAAGGAGAATGACCCCGATCTCAGCGGATAGCTCCACCTCGTGGACCGCCTTCACCAGCTTGAGGCCATGGGGGCCGGCCAGAACACCGGTGAGCAACAATCCGACAATGGCCGGTAATCCGATCCGGGTGGAGATAAAGAGAACCGCGATGGCCACACCGAAGATCACCACCATGTCTGTTAAGAGGGCAGACGTCATGCTGTCACCATCACAAAAGTGTTAAATCACCGGTCTCAAGGACCCCAAGCCCCCATATTAGGGAAAGCGAAGCATGATTTCAACATAATGTTTGCCGCCGGTTCTGTAAACCGAAGGGGAGCCGAAAACCGGGCCCGAGCCTGCTGCAACTCACCGGAAAGAAATGGTTCATCCTGGGCCTTTGCGAGGGGTGCGGAAAGGCGCTGAGGGAAAAAGAAAGATTTATTGACGAATTCCGGGCTCCCGGGTTAGAATTTCAGTATAAACAAAGAAACAGGAGAAAATCGTGATCGATCTTAAGAATCCTTTTGTGATGCGGGAGAGTTTGTACGCCTGTGATGGCACATTGATCGTACGACAGGGTGAAATGATTACCGAGACGGTCCTGGATAAGATCGCGGAGAGAGGCCGCTATCGCCGGAAAGACCGTTTTCCCCTCAAGGATTCGGAACTTCTCGCTGATTTCATGGAAGTCATGAACGAAGAGAACTATCGGGTTATCTTTGAAAGGGAAATTGCGAGGACTGAGGTGATCGACGTGGTCCAGGAAATACCGCTCACCAAAGACATATGCAAAGAACTCGAGCTGTTCAAAATCATGGACCGCTATACTTATCGGCACATCCTCATCACCTCGGCCATGACGACCCGGATGTCTCTGGATATCAATCAGGATCCCCAGAAGGTTCTTCTGGCAGCCTCAGCAGCTTTGATGCACGATTTCGGAAAATCCCGCGTTCCCCTGGACATACTCCAGAGTTCGAAGAAACTGAACTACGAGGAGTTTATCTACATTCTGGAACACCCCTGGATCGGATTTCTTCTCCTGACTTTTTATACGGGAAGCAGCAGTACCCTCCCCTGCGAAATGGCGCTCAATCACCATGAGAAAATCGATGGAACCGGCTATCCCAGAGGCACCAGAGAGACCAATCCCATCGTCCAGCTGGTCACCATATGCGACATGTTCGATGCCCTGATCTCACCGAGAACATACCGGATGGACCAGTTTAACATCCGGGGTGCACTGGACTATCTTTGTGAGGAAGCCGAGAGAGGCCACCTGAATACGGATGACGTGAAACTCCTCATTTCCTATAACCGCAAGTCCAAGACGCCGGCCGATGAGCTTGTCTATTCAGAAGATGCTTACGGCTATCGCCCCTCGGAAGAGAGAAACAACTACAGCGGAGATGGGTTCCAGGGTGAGCCAGACCTGGATGACGACAGCTCCGGAAGACAAGCCGGCAAGTAAAGCCTGCCAGAGAACCGCCGCCTACCACCAGTAGGGATAGTAATGACCGGGATAATAGGGATACCCTTGCCTGTAATAGGGCCGTCCGTACCAGTAGGGCGGGTAATAGTAGGGGTCGCGCCAGTAGGGAGGATAGTCCCGCACGTCATAGATGGGCCAGAGATGGACCTTCAGCACTTTAACCACGGGATACCTGTATATGATTTCACCGAGAGGGCGGCTTTCCTGTCCCGCCACTTCGCCCACGACTGTAACCTTCCGGTCTTCCTTGTAAACCGTGGTTTCGAGGTACCCGGGATAAGACGCGATGAAACGCCCCGCCGATTCGTCCACACTGCGAGGCTCATCGATCCGGGAGAGGGGCTGCTGTAAGATTTCCAACTCGGTCCCGCTTTGTTTGTTGGCCGATGCGAGAATCACACCGCCGAGAACCACCACTTCCCCCTCATATCTTCGGGGTTCCTCCAGAATCGCCCGAAAAGAAACAGATCTGTTCACCTTCGGTGTCAACTCGGGAGGTACAACCCTGGAGCTACAGCCCACCAGTACCGCTATAGCCGCGAGGCCGGCAATAAGAACTTTGGGACCCTTCAGCTTTTTGTGTCGACGATTCATGAGTCTCTCTAGATCACCAGAAGGCCCAACGTCCGCTTCAGGGAGTCGGGCCGTGTCAATTGTCTGAGAGGTTTTCCATCACGCAAAAACTGTTATTGCAAGGAAAACTCTCCTTAATACTGTTCCGAATATACATGGGGGGGCCAATCTTGTCCAGTTAGCGCCGCCCCCGGAAGTGAAGCGTCAGAAGGTCTTCGGGGCAATCGGCCGGCTCAGAAGGCGTGTTGTGCGACCATCGATAATAGGGTATATTTTTCTTTGTCAGCGCGGCCAGAAATTCGTTGGGGGGAACGGGGCAGCATCGCCTGAGGATGACTAACCATGACGGAAGAAAGAGTGATCGAGACGATTTTTTTCGACCTGGGACGGGTCATCATCGATTTTGACCACTTGAGAATCGCAAAACAGCTTCTGGGAAAAGCGGTACGAAAAACCGACGTGCCGCCGGAAGTACTTTTCGAGTGGCTCTTTGACCCAACCCAGGGGGCCTGCTCCGCTTTCGATCGCGGCCAAATCTCCGGTGAAGACTTTTTTTCCCGCATCTGCAGCACCTACGGTCTTGAACTTAATTTTGACGAATTTTCAAGAATATGGAATGAAAACTTTAAAGAAATACCTGAGGTTTCCCGGCTGATCAAACAACTCGCCTCCAAATACCCGCTGTATCTGATCTCAAATACCAACAGCCTTCATTTTGATTATATTGTTGAGCGGTTTCCCGTACTCAAATACTTTCAATCCTACATACTCTCTTATCGGGAGGGCCTGTGTAAGCCGGACCCCGAATTATACCGCACTGCCGTCACCCGGGCCCGTACCCAGGCAAGCCGGTCGGTCTATATCGATGACATCGCCCCCTTTGTTCATGCGGCCCGGGAACTGGGCTTTCACGGAATTCACTTTACGTCCCCGGGACAGTTGGAAAACCGTCTTGCAACCCTGCTCCCCTTTAAATTCTCCCCCTAAAACATGGGTATCACTTCAGCCGGTTAGGCCGCAGGTTGGTGATTGGTGTCAATTCCATTATTTATCATGGACTTACGCCAGAATGGTCTTGAACGCAGAAACCACCGGCACCAACTGTACTAAGTTGTGGTTATTATTAATAAGTGCTATACTTTGCATCCAAAGGCGTAAGAAGGGCCTTTAGTGAAGCTCCACAGGGGATGTTGACAGATGGGCGGTTTATCCACAAAGGACAATGGGTCAATCAATAACGAGACCCGGGAGGGCGGTTTGAATTCCCGCGATCCATGGGACAAGGCGTCAGGTGAGAGCCCCGACATGGCCACTATTATCTCTACTCTGGCCCACGACCTCCGTTCTCCCCTGAATACCATCATCGGCTTTTCAGATGTGCTCCACAGCGAGCGCATGGGAAAGCTCAACAGTAGTCAAAAGAAACAGTTAGGAATCATACTCGACAGGGGCACGGAGCTTTTGGCCCTCTTCGATGATCTCGTTGAATACAGCAAGATTCAGAGTCATGCGACCGAGGTCTGCGTATCGACAATCTCCCTCAATTCCCTGGTAAAGAATGCTGTTGAGAGGCTTCGTACGGCGCTGCCTGAAGAAGGGGCAGAACTCACCTTTGCGGCTCCCGAATCATCGATTCGTATCAAGGGTGAAGAACGCATACTTGCCAGGCTGTTCCAATCGGTCGTTCTGGACGGCGCTGCCCTCTTTCGTCCCCGGGAGATTCGCGTCACCCTTGAAGACCAGGGCGGGGAGTCCGGCCCGGGCATCGGGAACTTCGCGAGGGCGACCATTGGGTTCCTCAATGGCGCCGACCATGATCCTGACCAATTTTTCAATTGGGACGTGGAAGGCGGCATTCCCGGCGCATTCCGTCTTCATGCCTATCTCGCACGCTTCTATCTGCGCGCCATGGGGGGCGAGCTCACCGTCACCTCCAAGGGCGATTGTACGCAATTTCGGCTCAACTTCTGTAAGGTGCCGCTATGAATGAAATACTTGTTGTCGATGACAACCAGGACAATCTGCTATTGTCAAAGACCGTACTCGAGTTGAATGGTTACTATGTTCATACCACCCAGAACCCCAAAGACACAACGAAGATCCTGAAGAAGAACAACATCGATCTGGTGATCGTGGATGTCAACATGCCGGAACTCAGCGGCATGGAGCTGTGCAAAAGGATCAAGGCGAACCCCAAGACCCGCCGTATTCCCGTGATTCTCCTGACGGCGGAAAAGACCTCCACGGAAGATATCGTCAAAGGCTTAAAGGGCGGGGCCGACAAATATCTCACCCGCCCGATTCAGGAAGCCGAACTGCTGGCCTGGGTGCAGGCCTCGATACGGGACAAGGTCGCCTACGACGATGAATTAAGACAACTGAAAGAGGAGCGCAGAGTCTTTGAGCAGGCCTGTAACGAATCGCCCATGTCCATGACTATTTTTGATGCCGAGGGGAATCCAATCTATATGAATCCAGGGGCCCAGGCCATCTTCGGCCGCTACAGCACGGGGACCCGAACACGGACAAAGCCGCCCTATGGTCTTCATCCCTCGGTGGTTAAGATTCTAAAGAATCTGTACGCGACGGCCCTGGTTGCCCGCCGGAGGAAGCGTTCGCAGCGGATGGATACCGAATGGGCCCTCCCCGACGGGAGTACTCTGAAAACGTTAATCATGGTTCTGGAGAAGGACCCCAAGGACCGGGAAGGCCGAGAGTATACCCTGATCATGAACGAGGCGCCGCTCAAGGACCTCCCCTTTGACCCCGATACCTTTGCCATACGGCATGGACTGTCGAGAAGAGAGAAGGAGCTGGTCACTTTGATCTTTCAGGGCTTTAGTAATCTGGAGATTGGTGAACGGATGTTTATCAGCGAACATACGGTCAAAGTTCACCTGAAACATATTTTCGACAAGGTGGGGGTAAAGAATCGCACGTCATTGATTCGGAAACTCTTCGTGTAATATGTCAGCGGACAGCCGGAGCCTCCATACTCCCTTGCGTTCATCCCACGTCCCACTATGCTAAGCTGCCCTATTCGTGAAACGGGGTGACGGGCAGGCCTGCCTGGCACCCTTTCTGTCTCGGTACGTTACCCTAATTTCGATGCGGCCCGCTAAATTGCCGGAGTGGAGATTCGGATTTTTTCCAGATCCGCCTCGGGGTCGTTGAGCTTGCGAAGATCCCGGGGGCGGAAAGCGCCCTTTTCGGTAATAATGGCCGTAATATATCTGGCCGGTGTCACATCAAAAGCGGGATTGGCCGCTTTCACTCCCGCCGGCGCCACCGTCAGCTCATTCAGAATCCGGGTGACCTCTTCCGGCGCCCTTTCCTCGATGGGAATGAGCTCTCCGCTGGGAATAGTAAAATCAATGGTTGAAGTGGGTGCCGCAACATAGAAGGGAATTCCGTGTTCTTTGGCGAGAACGGCCACCGAATAGGTGCCGATTTTGTTCGCCACATCGCCGTTGGCCACGGTCCTGTCGGTGCCGACAACCACGAGATCAATCATCCCCTTTTTCATAAAATATCCGGCCATATTGTCGGTGATCAGAGTGACATCGATCCCCGCCTGATTCAATTCCCATGCCGTGAGCCGTGCGCCCTGGAGGATCGGCCGCGTCTCATCGGCAAACACCTGAACCCGTTTCCCTTCTTCATGGGCCGCGTACACCACACCCAGGGCTGTTCCATACCCCGCTGTCGCCAGGGAGCCTGCATTACAATGGGTGAGGATGGTATCCTTATCCCTGACAAAGGCCGCGCCGAAACGACCCATGGCCCGGTTGACGGCCACATCCTCGTCCCCCATCCGGATCGCCTCGGCCACGAGAACCGCTTTCAAGTCATCTATGCTAAGACCGGCGCTGCTGGCGGCAAGGGCTTTCATTCTGTTCACAGCCCAGAAGAGATTCACAGCGGTTGGCCGTGCCGAGGCGATGTGATCACAGATGGGTTGGAGCTTCTCAATAAACTCGCTGTGGCTTTCGGCTACAATTGTCCCGGCACCCAGGGCCACGCCCAGGGCGGCGGAGACACCGATCGCCGGCGCCCCTCGCACGACCAGATCACGAATGGCGCCGGTGACATCACGGTAGTCGGCATATTCATTGTAGATCAGTTCACCGGGCAATCGGGTCTGATCGATCATACGGACTTTTCCGTTCTTCCATTCTACTGTGGGAATCATAGAGAGCTCTCCCGGCACATTATTCTCTGAGGCTGGCGCCGAATTCACGATTCAGTTCAGCTACGATCTCGTCCCGAACGGCATTCACTTCGTCGTCTGTGAGTGTCCTGTCAGCGGCCTGAAACCTCATGGCCAGCGCAAGACTCTTCTTGTCCGCGGGAATCGGTTTGCCCCGATAGACATCAAAGACCCGAACCGACTTAACCAGATCCGAATTAACCCGCCGGATCGTATTTTCCAGACGTGCGGCAGGAAGATCTTCCGGGACGATCACGGCGATGTCCCGTTCCACCGATGGAAAGCGGATGGCAGGTCTGTAAACCACTTTCTCCGACGCAAGATTGAGGCAGGCGTCCAGATCGAGTTCAAAACAGACTGGACTGACATCCATGTCGATGCGCTTCAGGGTTGCCGGATGGAGCTGTCCGAGAAAGCCGATATTCCTGTCCCCGCAGTGAATCCAGGCGCTCTTCCCGGGATGGAGAAATGGGGGCGTATCTTCCGCCGTCCAAATCACCGGTGGCAGCCTCAATGACTCGAAGAGACTCTCCAGGTCCCCTTTTAAATCGAAGAAATCGACGGACTCCGGGGGCCGATCCCAGCCATCGGGGGCGGCCTTACCGACAATCAGTCCGCCAATCCGGTCTTTTTCCCGGGGCAGTCGGTGTTCTCCGGGTTCAAAGACCCGGGCCATCTCGAAAATTCTGAGCTCTGTTTGCGAACGGTTCACGTTGAGCCTCGCCGTCTGAAGGAGCCCCGGGAGAAGGGTCGTCCTGAGCACGCTGAATTCTTCACTCAGAGGATTGCGAATCATGATCTGATTACGCCAGGGATGGTCCGCCGGTACCATCAGATCGTCCAGATCGCCGGGGTTATGGAAGCTGTAGTGAATCGTTTCTCTGTAGCCCAAGGCCACCAGACTTTGCCGCACCAGGCCAACCAGACGCTGTTCCTTTTTCTGAGGGCCGGTCTGGATCGACGCGGCGGGAACGGAGCTGGGGACGCGATTATATCCGTATAGGCGGACCACCTCCTCGATCAGGTCGATTTCCCGGGACAAATCGACCCTGAAAGAGGGTATTTCAACAACCAGAGTCTCACCATCCTGCCTCTTCACAGGAAGGGAAATCTTCCTCAGAAGGCCTGTGATTTCTTCAGCAGACAGAGACACCCCGAGCAAGTCCCGTACCCGTCCGATTCGCAGAGGAACCGTCTGAGAGGCTTGTTTTCCGGGGTAGACGTCGATCCTCCCTTTTGCGATGGCGCCCCCCGCAATCTGCTGGATGAGCATCGCTGCCCGGTCCAGCGCCGTGACCAGTCCTTCCACATCAGTACCCCGCTCAAAGCGGTGGGACGATTCAGAGTGCAGGCCGAGGGCTTTGGCTGTTTTTCGGATGGATGAGGGATCAAAATAAGCAGCTTCAAGGAAAATGTCTTTTGTGCCCTGGTGTACTTCTGTGGTTTCTCCCCCCATGACGCCGGCAACGGCCACCGGTTCTTGCCCGTCGCAGATCAACAAAGTGCCCGACGGGAACGACCGTTCAACACCGTCCAGGGTCCGCATCTTCTCTCCGGCCGCCGCGCGCCTGACATCGATGCGGTTTTCCGACAGCAGGTCGTAGTCAAAAGCGTGCAGGGGATGTCCCAATTCCATCATGACGTAATTGGTCACGTCCACCACGTTGTTGACCGGTCTCAGGCCAACGGCATGCAATCGGGACTGGAGCCAGAGCGGCGACGGGGCAATCGTCACGCCTGAGATCACTCTTCCCGTGTAACGGCGGCAGAGGTCTGTCGCTTGAATCGTCACGGCCCCCAGACTATCGATCGGCTCGCCCGTTTCCTTCACGGCGGGCAGACTGAACTTTAATTGAGTGGCTGTAAAAGCCGCCACTTCCCTGGCCACGCCCACGTGGCTCAGACAGTCCGGCCGGTTGGGCGTTAAGTCGATTTCCAGGACCGTGTCATCCCGTCCCAAAAGATCGGCCGCCGGCTGCCCGACTGTCGCCTCATGGGGTAGAATCATGACGCCTGCACCGTCCTTCGAAATACCCAATTCCTTTTCAGAACAGATCATGCCGAAGGATTCGACACCCCGGATTGTCGTCGGTTCAATGGCGAGATCATCAGGTAAACGGGCCCCCGGTAAAGCCACCACAACCTTGTCCCCTTTCCGGTGATTCGGCGCGCCGCAAACGATCTGTAAGACCTCGCTTCCCACATCGACCCGGCACAAAGTGAGGTGCCGGGAGTCTGGATGGAGCTCCCGTTCGACGATCTTTCCCACAACAACCCGTTCAAGACCCGCCGCCAGAGTGGTGATGCTGTCCACCTCCAGTCCGGCCATGGTCAGTCCGTCAGCCAGGGCATCCGCCGGCTGCTGTACATCCACAAAGTCTTTAAGCCAGTTCAAACTGATGAGCATCGGTCTTTCTTCACTGATAATCATGGACCACAACGATCCATGTTTGATGGTGTTTAGAATTGGTTCAGAAAGCGGAGATCATTCTCGAAAAAGAGGCGGATATCGTCAATCCGGTACCGGAGCATGGCAATGCGCTCAACGCCCATGCCGAAGGCAAAACCCGTCACCTCTTCAGAATTATAACCGACCATGCGGAAAACTTCGGGATCCACCATCCCGGCGCCGAGAATTTCCAGCCACCCTGAATTCTTGCATACCCGGCAGCCCGATCCCTCGCAGATGACACAGGCAATATCGACCTCCGCGGAAGGTTCGGTAAAAGGGAAAAAACTCGGTCTGAAGCGGATTCCAATATTCGAGCCGAACATCTCATGGAGAAAAATCTCCAGAACGCCCTTGAGGTCGCCGAAGGTGATGTTTTTGTCCACCATCAGCCCCTCAACCTGATGGAACATGGGCGTGTGTGACACGTCGGCATCACAGCGGTAAACCTTGCCTGGAGCGATAATCCGAACCGGCGGTGCCTGTTCCTTCATGGTACGGATCTGGACCGGTGACGTGTGGGTTCGGAGAACGACTTCGTCGGAGATGTAAAAGGTGTCCTGCATGTCCCGGGCGGGGTGGTCCTTGGGGATGTTGAGGGCTTCAAAATTATAGTAATCTTCTTCCACCTCCGGTCCCAGAGCAATCTGAAACCCCAGCACTGTAAAGATCTCTTCTATCCGCTGGAAAGTCTGTGTAATGGGGTGGAGACCGCCGCGGTGGTTTCGGCGCCCCGGCAGCGTAATATCGAGTTGTTCCCGCCGCAGCCGGTTCTCCTGCTCCGCCCGTCCCAGCTCCTCCGTCCGGGACGCAATCAATCCTTCAAGCTTGCCCTTGAGGCGATTAACTTCTTTGCCGACGGCGGGACGCTCTTCCTTGGAAAGATTCTTCATCCCCGTGAGCAAGGCCGTCAATGTGCCCTTCCTGCCGAGCACATGCACGCGGCACTTCTCAACCTCCGACGGCGTGGAGGCATCACCAATCAGCCGTTGGCTCTCGGCTTCAATTTCCCTCAGTTTTACCGTGAACTCGGACATAGCAGCAGTTGACAGCTCTTTCCCTGGACCGCCGGTGAAAAAGGCAACAGCCGGTGGGCCGGCCTAATGGGATGTCAGATTACTTCGTGCGATTTCAGTCAGGCGGGCAAAATCCTGAGGATTATTGACAGCCAGTTCCGCCATCATCTTTCGGTTGACCTCGACCTTCGCATTTTTCAGTCCCTGAATGAGGGTGCTGTAAGTGAGCCCCTGTTCACGGGCGGCAGCATTGATGCGGGTGATCCAGAGCGACCGGAAATCCCGCTTTTTCAGTCTTCTGCTCGTGTAGGCATACTGCAGCGATTTGTCCACCGCTTCCAGGGCGGTTCGAAACTGATTCTTGCGGCCCCCATAAAATCCCTTGGCAAGCTTGAGAATCTTTTTTCTTCGGTTGAGGCGCTTGTTACCCCCTTTGACTCTAGGCATCTCTCGTAACCTCCTTGATGGTTCAATACGGATGTCCGCTGCCTTCGCGGATCATCCCGGGGCATGCCCGCCTGCAGAATCCCGAGCGCCATGGCCCTCCGCTGCCCCTCTGTCTTATACAACTTCCCCAAGCGACCCTTTTTGCGCAGCCTACGCGTAGGGGATAAGCCGTCTTATGGCCCTGACATTGGTGCTGTCCATCGTGGTCGACTTCCTGAGATTCCTTTTCCGCTTGGTCGACTTGGACGTCAGGATATGACTGGTATACGCTTTGTTGCGCTTGATCTTACCGGTAGCGGTTTTTTTAAATCGCTTGGCCGCCCCGCGGTGTGTCTTAATTTTCGGCATGATCCAATCCTTTCTGTAACCTGGTGACGCGCTTTACACAAAGTGCGCTATTCTGCCTTCTCTTTTTCCGAAGCTTCCCCGATCTGCTTGAGGGGCGCCAGAATCATGACCATGTTCCGCCCTTCCC
>CAYUBU010000012.1:0-3525 GCA_964443105.1 uncultured Nitrospirota bacterium | reverse complement strand
CCGAACGGAGAAGATCCCTTTCTTCGGAATCTGCCTCGGCATGCAGTGCGCGGTCATCGAATATGCCCGCCATATGTGCGGCCTCAAGCAGGCCAACAGCTCCGAGTTTGATCCCGATACACCGGATCCGGTGATCTATCTCCTGGAAAAATGGACCGACTTCAGGGCCAATACGGTCCAGGAGCGCACAGAAGAGGCGGACAAAGGGGGGACCATGCGTTTGGGCGCCTATCCCTGTACCCTGGTTGCGGACAGCTATTCCTTTGAGGCTTACGGTAACCTTGAAATTTCGGAGCGCCACCGTCACCGATACGAGTTCAACAACCGTTACCTGGAGACCCTCCGGGACAAGGGGCTGCAGATCGTGGGCACCTCTCCCGGCGGTGAACTGGTGGAGATCGTTGAGGTTCGGGACCATCCCTGGTTCGTGGGGTGCCAGTTCCATCCCGAGTTCAAATCGAGACCGGGCAAAGCCCATCCCCTCTTCAGGGATTTTGTGAAGGCGTCACTGCATCACAAACAGGCACTGGCAATCAAACAATAGACGGGAACGAAACCTCAGGCGGGGAAGAGAATTCTGCCGGCAGTCGCATCCATGGAGTGTGACCCCTTTATGACGGAGATCGTACAAATAGGCAACATCAAAGTCGGGGGCGGCTCGCCTCTGGTGCTGATCGCCGGCCCCTGTGTGATCGAAAATGAGTCGCTGGTCCTGGACACGGCGGAGCGACTGAAAAGCATCGCCGCCGATGCCGATATCCCCCTGGTCTTCAAGTCGTCCTATGATAAAGCGAACCGGTCTTCCGCAGCTTCCTTCCGGGGGCCGGGGCTGTCGGAGGGGCTCAGGGTGTTGAGCCGGGTACGGGATCAGTTTCAGCTGCCGCTCCTTTCCGATGTCCACACCCTTGATGAGATCGGTCCCGCCGCAGAAGTTCTCGATGTGCTCCAGATCCCCGCTTTTCTCTGCAGACAGACCGATTTTCTCCAGGCCGCGGGCCGCACGGGACGGGTGGTGAATGTGAAGAAGGGACAGTTCATGGCTCCCTGGGACATGGCGAACATTGTCGAGAAAATCCGGGAAACGGGCAACGGGAAGATTATGCTCACCGAACGGGGGGCGAGCTTCGGCTACAACAACCTGGTGGCCGACATGCGTGCTCTACCGGTGATGAGAAGCCTCGGGGTGCCGGTCATCTTCGACGGGACCCACAGCGTTCAGTTGCCCGGGGGACAGGGGACGTCGTCGGGGGGGAAGCGGGAATATGTGCCTCACCTGACCCGTGCCGCCGTTGCGGTAGGCGTGGACGGCATATTCCTGGAAGTCCATCCCAACCCTGATGCTGCACTCTGTGACGGCCCCAATATGCTTGCGCTAAAGGATCTGCCTGAGCTGGTTCGTCAGGTGAAAGAGATAGACGGGCTGGTGCGGTAAGGGTGCCAGGCAGGCCTGCCTGGCACCCCGCCCCGCTCGAATAGGCTCACAAAAGGATAAGAATCGCGGTGAAAACCAAGGACAGCACAGTCATCGCGTCGGCGCGGGAGACCCTGAGAATAGAGGCCGAGGCGATTTTGGCCCTCCATGACCGTCTGGACGAAAATGTGGAGAAAGCGGTTGAGGCCATCCTGGCCTGCCAGGGCAGGGTGGTGGTCACAGGGATGGGCAAATCAGGGATCATCGCCCGGAAAATCGCCTCCACCTTCGCCAGTACCGGAACGCCGGCCCTCTTCGTTCATCCCGCGGAAGGCTTGCACGGTGATCTGGGGATGATCGTCAAAGGGGACGTGGTTCTCGCTCTCTCCAACAGTGGTGAAACGGAAGAATTGGCCGTCATCCTGCCGCTGATCAAACGCCAGGGCAACAAGCTTATTGCCTTCACCGGGGATCTCCACTCCGCTCTGGCGAAGCGGAGCGACATCGTTCTCCATGTGGGAGCGAAGCAGGAGGCCTGTCCCCTGGGGTTGGCGCCCACGGCGAGCACCACCGTGGCTCTGGCCATGGGGGATGCCCTGGCGGTGGCCCTGCTCAAGAAGCGGGGGTTCAAGGCCGAAAACTTCGCGCTCTTTCACCCCGGCGGGACCCTGGGCAAGAAGCTTCTTCTCAAGGTTTCAGATGTCATGCACGAAGGAGACACCATGCCTCGGGTCCGTATGGCCGATTTGATGAAAGACGCCATCTATGAAATTTCCGCCAAGAAGCTCGGGATGACAACCGTTCTGGATGACGGCGGGAGGCTGATGGGGGTGATCACCGATGGTGACCTGAGACGATTTTTTGAAAAAGGGATGGAACAGGCAACGGACCTCCTCTCCGTCAAGGCCGGCGATGTCATGACCAAGGGGTCCAAGACCATTGAAGCCGATGCGCTGGCGGCCAAAGCCGTGCAGGTGATGGAACAGTATGCCATCACAGCGCTGGTTGTCGTGGAAGCCGGGGACATTCCCGTGGGGATTGTTCATCTCCATGATTTGCTGAAAGCCGGCGTGGTCTAAAGGGGATAATGGTGCCAGGCAGGCCTGCCTGGCACCCCGTTCCGACAATCCTATCTGAAGAGAGGAGGGCGTGATGGCCAAACAGGGGGAAGCACCGGTCCTGGCCAGGATTAACTCACTTCTTGTCCGCCATTCCCGGAATCCGGATAAGCTGGTGCGCCAGGTCGACCGCCTGGTCGATAAATTCGGTGACGAGGTCTATCCCCATCTGATCTTCACCACAGCCCACCTGGAATTCACCAAACGGACAGCCAAGAAACACTGGCAGGAGATCGTGGCCCACTGGGAACAGATGGGCGAGTCACTGAATCGAGAGATCGATTTTCGCGTGGCACTCCTCGATTACTTCATCCATTTCAACAAGCGAATCAAGAACCCCAAAATCATTGAGATCAAGATTTTTCAGAAAACCCAGGAAGAAACCTTTATCGATGAACTGACGCAGCTCTACAACTATCGCTATTTTGTCCGCTCCATGGATGTGGAAATTACCCGATCCAATCGCTACAATGCTTCCCTCAGTCTCGTCATTTTTGATGTAGACGACTTCAAACACTACAATGATACCAACGGTCACCTCGCGGGAAACAAGGCTTTGAAAAAACTGGCCCAGGTGATCGGCAAAAGCGTGCGTGACGTGGACATTCTGGTGCGGTACGGCGGAGAGGAATTTGCCCTGCTCCTGCCGGAAACCAGCAAGGAGGGGGCCTTCGTGATTGCCGAGCGGATCCGCCAGAGTGTGGCACGAAGTACGTTTCCCCGGGGAGATATGCAGCCGCTCAAGAAATTCTCCGTCAGCGGCGGTGTGGCCACCCTGAATGTCGATGCCTCCACAGGACCCGACCTGGTTAAGAAAGCCGACCAGGCACTCTATCGGGCCAAAAGCCGAGGGAAGAATCAGATCGCCCTGTATGAAGACGAGCGGCGCGACTCGAACCGTGTGGGGGTCGCTATTGTGGGGCGCCTCCAGGTGGCGTCGGACCAGGGAGATATTTTTGAGGTACAAAATGTCAGTGAGAGCGGATTTCTATTTAG
>CAYUBU010000011.1:0-2918 GCA_964443105.1 uncultured Nitrospirota bacterium | reverse complement strand
TGCGGCTTGGCGGGTTGCGGGCCGGGGTCGGTTTTTTTGGTGGGGCGGTATGTAAATATGGTGAGGAGGAGTCCGATGAAACGATTAACGGCAGTTTTTCTGGTAGCTATCTCCCTGGTGCTGGTTTTTGCCATGCTCAATGGGGATACAGCCTACGCTGACGGGTGCGTTACCGCTGAGTGTCACCAGAACATGGGTGAAGTGAAGTTTGTTCATGGACCGGTGGGGGTTGGTCAGTGCGCCATCTGCCACACTGGCGGCAAGGCTGGACACCCAACCAAATCACCAGCCAACGATTTCAAGCTGCCCGCGCAGGGCAAGGCTCTCTGTTATCTGTGTCACGAACCCAAGGACGCGGGATCAGTCGTTCACGGTCCCATAGCCAAGGGAAGCTGCGTGGCCTGCCACGATCCTCACCAATCCAACACGGAGAAGCAGCTGATCAAGGAGACGACCAGCGAACTGTGCTTCTCCTGTCACGAGAACAACAAAACCACGAAGAAGGTCGTTCACGGACCTGTGGCCGCCGGGGATTGCAACATCTGCCACAACCCCCATTCAGCCGATTTCCCCGGGCTGCTGGAGATGCAGGGTTCAGATCTCTGTTTCCTCTGTCATCTGGACAGACAGGCGCAGTTCGAATTGAAGTACAAGCACCAGCCCGCGGCGGAGAGCTGCTCGAAGTGCCACAACCCCCACGCCACGGATTACTCCTACATGCTGCTGGCAGAGAACGAGGCCCTGTGTTTCAGCTGTCACCAGGAGATGGCTCAGCACCTCAAGGACTCGTCGGTCAAGCACAGCGCCCTGGAACAGAAGCTGTGCACCGTGTGCCACACTGCCCACGCCTCGGACTATCCCCGTCAGCTCAAAGCCTCAGCCAAGGACATCTGCTACACGTGCCACAAGGAATTGGGGCTTCAGGTGCGGAAGGCCAAAAAAGTCCACGGTCCCGTCCAGCAGGATGACTGCTATGCCTGCCACGACACCCATGGTTCCAATTACACCAAGATCCTCAAAAAGCCGTTCCCTGAAGAGTTCTACATGCCCTACGCCACTGAGAACTACGCTGTCTGCTTCGACTGCCACAACAGGGACATCGCTCTGGACCGTTTTACATCAACCCTGACCGGATTCCGTAACGGGGACACGAACATGCACTTCCTGCACGTGAACAGGGAGAAAGGACGATCCTGCAAGGCATGCCATGAGATGCACGCTGGTGATCAGCCAAAACACATCCGAAGAGAGGTTCCATTTGGAAAGATGTGGATGCTGCCTGTTAACTTTACGCAGGAAGAGAACGGCGGTTCGTGTGAGGTCGGATGTCACAAGCCGAAAGCCTACGACAGGGTTAACCCTGTTACCTATTAGGTTTATTATCCTGATTTACGGTCTGGGGGAGATAATGACAATAAAGGCAGCCGATCCGGAGGCCCACAAATTGTACAAGGCACTGAGGTCCGGGAGTTTGTCACTCCTGCGTATTTCCATAATGCTCGTTGTGGCCACCCTGTTTCTGGCAAAACCGGGAATATGCACAGCGTTCAGGAACCTGGAAGAGGGGAAAGAGGTCCCGGACTTCACACTCAAGGACCTGGAGGGTCTTGACCACACCCTGTCAGCGGACAGGGGAAAGGTCGTCATCCTCTGCTTCGTCAAGGCGGACCAGGACCGCTCCATCAGGGCGTTAAACGGTCTGACCAGGGTTCACGGGACTCTCAAGGACAGTGGTCTGGTGGTTTACGGTGTGGCCAATGAGCCTGAGGAGGGTTCCTCCCTCCAGGGCCTGAAGGACAAGCTTGATCTCGGGTATCCCATCCTCATTGACGAGAGCAAGAAGCTTTACGGGTCGTACGGATTGTTCACATTTCCGGCCACCGCCGTCATCGACCAGGAAGGGCGGTTCGTCTACGAATACGCCTCATACTCCAGCGATTTTGAGCAGACCATGATGGACAAGACCAAACTTCTCCTCGGTCTGATCTCCGAAGAGGATTTTGCAAAGACGGAGGAAAAGCAGGAGATCCAGGAGTTGACCCCCGAGCAGAATGATGCTCAGCGCAGCCTTCAGATGGCCAAGGTGCTTCTCGGGCGGGGATTCGGCAGCAAGGCGCTGCCGAACCTGGAAAAGGCTGTTAAACTCGATCCGACACTCATCGAGGCAAGGGTCCTGGCGGGCAGGGTCTACATCGAGGAAGAGAAATACGCCGAGGCCAGAGAA
This sequence comes from uncultured Nitrospirota bacterium, assembly GCA_964443105.1. Taxonomy (GTDB): domain Bacteria; phylum CG2-30-53-67; class CG2-30-53-67; order CG2-30-53-67; family CG2-30-53-67; genus CAYUBU01. The sequence continues at coordinate 694 of CAYUBU010000011.1, read as the reverse complement.
CAGTTTGAAAAGGTTCTGGAAACAAACCCGAAGTCCAACGATGCGAGGGTGGGCATTGGTTCCGTTCTCATCGCCGAGGGTGATCTGGATGGAGCTGAGGCGGAGCTGAAAAAAGCCGTCACCCTGAACCCTGATCCCGCCATGGCCATGTACCGGTTGGGTCAGGTCTACGAGAAAAAGGGTGAAGTCCAGAAGGCTATGGAAACCTATCGTGATGCCTTGGAGAATCAGTTGAAGAAAGCAGCCAAGGGAAAATAAAGGGACCAGCATGAGAAAACTATTTATGGGTCTTGTCATTGCAACCATTGTGGTAATGGCCGTATCGGCCTTTGCGGCCGACGCGCGGTTCCGCCTTCTTGCTCCCTCGGAGGATGCGTTTCTGAGCGGCAAGGAGGTTCTTCTCATCGCCAAAGTTGAGGGCTTCCACGAGGCAAAGATGGTGGAGATCTTCGACAACGGAAAAACAATCGGTTTCGCCCCTCTCAAAAGAGGGGTTCTTTTTCACCGGTTTGAACTTCCCGAGGGGCGGCATGAGCTGATCCTGGCGGCCCCGGATGTGAAACGGCAGAGCCTGAAGATTTTCAGGGGTAAGCAGGAAGGATACAGCTATCATATCGAAACAGACACGGATTCCTGCGGGACCTGCCATCCGGATGTGGGCAAGAATGTCTACAAGCTGTCACCGGTACAGTCC
>CAYUBU010000010.1:0-3809 GCA_964443105.1 uncultured Nitrospirota bacterium | reverse complement strand
GCAGAGGTTCTCATGACCCAGCCAACAATTATGGTCGTCGACGACTGCGAGATCGTGCTCGAGGTGACGAAGCATCTCCTTGAAGAGGCCGGGTTTCATGTCATGACAAGGTCGAGCGCCCTGGGCACCACGGCGGCCATTCTCAAGGAACAACCGAGCTGCGTGCTCATGGATGTCTCCATGCCTGCTCTCTCAGGGACCGAGATCGTCAGGCTGATCAAGGAAAAATCCGATATCAGGGTGCTCTTGTATTCCGCGAAAGATGAGGTTGAATTGAGAACCCTGGCCGCCGACTGCGGCGCCGATGGCTATGTGAAAAAAGGAACCCACGATGCACAGCTCGCGGAAAGGGTAAGATCGGCGATGGAAGCGGGCCTCAGCTGAAACCGGAACTGGCCGGGGAACCCCGCTGCCACGGCGAACAGCCTCAGGCTTCTTCACGACTCCTGCAGGAAGTAGTCGGAAATAACCCCCATGAATCGATTGTACTTGATGGCGTAATGACGCTTACCCTCGGCGGCGAAACGCCGGGAAAATTGCCTGTCCAATTCATCCAGCCGGGGCGCCATCTCCAACCATTCCTCCTCATTCATAGCCAGAATCGTCTCCACCTGATTGCCGTAGAAAGGTGCCACCTCCAATTCGGAATAGGCATTTACGAACCAGGGGAGAATCTTACCTACCTTGGCCAGGAAAAGGTTTTGTTCATGTCCGAAATCGAGGCAGCTGGCGTCGGTGAAATTGACCAGGCTTTTCGATTTCCCGTGGTGGATGAAGCCGCCTTCTTCACTCATGGCGTAGGACTCAGTGCCTGGAAAAGGGTAGAAAAAAGTCCATCGGTAACGCCCCGGAAGGGCCCGGGCCATGAGGCCGATGGTATCCATGGCATCCTCCCGGGTCTCGTAGGGCAGCCCGAACATGATAAAACACGAACTGTGCATCCCGTATCGATGGACCGTGGCAATGGCTTCGGTAATCTTATCATTACTCATGTTTCGATGCATGATCTGCCGGCGTATCTTCTCGCTCCCGCTCTCCACGCCAAACTTCACGATACGGCACCCCGCTTCCGACAGCACCCGTGCTCGATCATCGTCCCATAACCCCACGTGGCCGTTGACCACAAAAGGCATCCGGGAAGCCTTCTTATAGGCGTCACAAAACTCCATCACAAAATCTTTGTCGAAGGTAAAGAGGTCGTCATCGAAAATGTACATGGTGATATTGCGGTACTGTTTCTCCAGAAACCGAATTTCGTCGATCATCTGGGAAACACTGTGGTGGCGGATATAATTGAGGTCCCTGAAACTGCACCCCAGATCTTTCCGGTACTTCTTCACCATAAGGTGGTTGAAACAATAGGTGCAGTTGAAGGGACAGCCCCGGGACGCCATGAGTCCGACCCAACCGTTCTTGGCGTCGATAATCTTCTGGAAATCAAAGATCTCATAGTCCTTCGGGGGCAATGTTCTCAGCGCCGGCAAGGGACGCACGGGGTTCATCACCAGATCACCGTCCCGCCTGTAGCCCAGATTGCTCAGATCGGTTACGGAACGGCCGCTGGCGAGGCGGTCCAGGAACTCGGAGAGTACGCCCTCGCACTCGCCGGCAAAGACATAGTCGAAGACGCCGCCGGCGAGAACCTCATCGGCGGCGACGGTGGCGTGAATCCCGCCGCACCCGATCGGTGCGTCGCAGGCCTCACGGCACCATCGGGCCACCTGTTCCGCGAGCGGCCACTGATTTGTCACCACAGAGAAACCGATGAAATCGGGCCGGCTCTCCCGGACCCGGGCCCAGACCTCTTCCCGGGTGGGCAGGGGGGCGATATCTTCACAGAGCTGCCAGAATTCGACCCCGTGTCCCGAGGCCTTGAGTTCCGATGCCAGAGAGGCGACGCCGTAGTTGAATCCGATCTGGGCACCGCTGTTGGGATAGATAAAGAGGACCTTCACCGGCTCCCCCTTCGAAGATGCATGAGGCGCAGGAGCACGGCACGGGCATCGAAAACAGGCGGGTGTGTAAGCGTATCGACGTGGATGAGCTCCGTTTTACCGAGACCAAAGGGACGCCACCGGCGGACGAACCGCGTGTTGTTGGATCCCGCAAATATTGTATAGGTGGTCACATCCATGGCCGCCGCGAGGTGCTGGCAGGCCGAATCGTATCCGATGTACTCATGGCTCACTCCGATCAGTGCCGCGGCTTCGGCGATCCCGGCCTGAACCCCCACCAGACCGGCGCCTGTCTGTGCCCCGTCGAGTTGGGAGAAAGGGACATCGAAAACAGGATACCCGCCACGCCGGGCGGCATCGAGCAGAGTGCCGGTCCTCGCCAGTTCCTCATCGCCGAAGCCGCGGTCCAGAAGAAGAACCGTGCCCGGTTCACCCAGGAGTCCCAGAACGGCCTCTTGCTCGAAGAGGCCGTCGATACGCTTGCGACTGTTGCCCCCGACGCCAAGATTCATGGATACGACCCTTCGGCATCCCCCATGACGCAGCGCTTCCACGTAACGGCGCGCTGCATCACGAATCCCTTCTTCCAGCCAAAGGGCGGGGTAACAGAAGTCCCGGGTGCCGGTCACCTGGTTGAACCAGTGATTGGCCATTTCACTGACCGACATCCTGGGATCGTAGGCCAGACTGCCGCGGCTGTTGAAGAAAAGATAATGGCGGTCATCCATGAGGGGCAGGACCCCCAACTGGGACAGGCGGGAATCGGGATCGACCAGGAGCATCGGCCCCTCCCGGACCGCACGGGACTCGGCATCCACGGTCTGGAGCACCTGGAACCAGCTCTGCAGCCGCTCCATGAGGCCGCCCTTCTGCACGTAGTTCACCTCACAGAGCCGGACCCGGGGATTCCCCGCAAAGAGTCCATGGACTTTGGCGCTGCCGATGATGACAATCTCGGCATCGGGAAAGAGGCGGGCGAATCGCTGCACCAGAACACTGGTGATAGCCACGTCCGCCCCGAGGGTCACCCGGGAGAGGAAGAGGATTTTCGACGGGCCGGCAGGCAGGTCCCGATAGTTACAACTCGATTGTCGGAGTTTTTCCGCCCGACGATAGAGATCGTCAAAACCCCTCAGACCGAATTGGTTCATGTAGGAGTCCAGAGCTTCCCCGCCCGGCTGCGCCCTGCAGTAGGTGAGGATCTGGCTCATGAGACGGTTGTAGGCTTTGGTCTGCAGCTCCTCGAAATCATCACAAAGGCTTTCCACGACGATCCCGAAGAGTGCGGCCGACGCAGCCCGAGCCATGGCTTCGTCGTCAGCGGACGTGGCCATTTCACAGAGAAGCTGGATATACTCGGTTTCAAAGCTGTCATTGAAGAAGTGACGGTCGAGAAATGCCAGGGCGATTTCTTCTGCTAGCCGGCGACGCTCAATTTCGTCCGCCCTGTTTCTCACGTCTTGCCATCGTTCTTGATAAAACGCCGCACTCATCATGGCTGATCTCCATTCTCTCGCTGGAGTAAACGGCTCGCGGCATCCATCACCTCATCAGGGAGAATATCTTTCATGCAGGCATGTCCGTCGGTGCATGTTTTCTTGTGGCATGGAGAGCAGGGGAGGTCTTTCCGGAGGACAACCGTTTTCTCCAGGTTGGCATCGGTGTACCGGGAGTCCGTCGGCCCCATGATCACCACCACGGGACGGTCCAGAGCCGTGGCATAATGCCGGGGTCCCGTATCATTGGTAATCAGCAAATCACAGCGCTGAATCATCGGTTTCAGCAAGCCGAGCCCGATTTTATCAGGCCCCGTATCGATAAGGCGGGCCGTAGTGGCGCCCATGATTCTCTCGG
>CAYUBU010000009.1:0-3770 GCA_964443105.1 uncultured Nitrospirota bacterium | reverse complement strand
TATCGGCCTTCACAGCGGGCTCAAGGTGAAAATGGCGATTTTGCCCGCGCCGGAAAATACGGGTGTTGTTTTTTGTCGCGTGGACCGGAAGAACCGGCTGGAGATTCAAGCGGCGGCGGAGAACGTGGTGGATACCAGCCTCAATACGACCCTGGGCAAAGGCAAGGTGCTGGTCAGAACTGCTGAGCACCTGCTGTCGGCACTGGCCGGTTTGGGAATCGACAATGTCCTCATCGAACTGGATGGCCCTGAGGTTCCCATCATGGATGGGAGCGCGGCATCCTATATCTATTTGCTCACCTCTGCCGGCATCCGGCGACAGAGTAAACTGCAGCGGTTCATCAAAGTTCTCGAACCGATTGAAGTGAAAGAGGAAGACCGGGTGGCGGCCCTTTATCCTTCGGAGGCGCCGGAGATCACCTGTGAAATCGATTTTGATCACCCCCTGCTGAAGAAGCAGCGCTATCATTACCAGGCGAGCGAAAACGCCTTTGTCCGTGACATTGCCCGGGCCCGTACCTTCGGTTTCTTGAAAGAAGTGGAGTACCTCCAGTCCCAAGGATTCGCCCGGGGCGGTTCGCTGGATAATGCCATTGTCATCGGTGATTATCGCATTCTGAACAGCGAAGGGCTCCGTTTCACCGATGAATTCGTGCGGCACAAGATTCTGGACGCCATCGGCGATCTAAGCCTCGTCGGGTTTCCGGTTATCGGCCATCTGCTCTCCGTCAAGTCGGGCCATGCCATGAATGCCAAGCTGGTGGAGACCGTTCTGGCCAATCCCAAGAAATGGAAGTTCGTGACCCATCCCGAGGATCTCCACCCTGCCGTACCGGTAGGGAAGCGGGTGGAGGCGGAAGCCCCCTATGTACAGGCCTCTGCGTAAGTGTCCCAAAACCAAGACTGCAAGCCCGATGGTCTCTCCTGGACTGTCGGGCTTTTTTTCCACCCTCACTCTTCCCTGGGCAGCGGGTACCGGTTCTTCAGATCGGCAATATAGTCCCCTTTTGCCTTGCGGTTGAATTTATGGGCATCGTTTACCGCCCCGTAGATGCCGCCCGAGTACCAGCCGGTTTCAAAAAAACCGAGGAGTATGCCTGCGACCTCGTTGCTGTGGTTGAAGAGACCGACAATGGCCCAGATAAAGGCGCCGTTGAGCAGAAAAGAGGTGATCCCCTCCCGTGGACGCTGCGTATAGAACTGGCCCGCCCCGGGCAGCAGGGCCGACAGGGTGCCGGCCAGAAGAGGCGATTTCTCGGGAATGGCCACGGGGCCGTCCAGCTGCTCTGCCAGCGCCTGGGTGAAGGGGTAGCGGACGCTGCGGTCGCTTACCGATCGGAACGCCTGGGCCGCTTCGTCAAGACGCCATAAATGTACCAGGGACCAGCCGAGTCGTTCCCACGCGGCATCCTGTCTAGGGGAGTCGGGATAGAGTGCCAGATAGTCGCCCAAGGTTGCGGCCGCTTCCTGATGGCGGCCGCTGGCGGCATAGGTCCCGCCGATTTCGTAGTGGGCTTTCTCCGAAATGGATGATCCCCCGTAGTCCGTTCGGACGGCCTGTAAAATTTCCACCGCCAGGTCGGTCTTCCCCCCCCGCCGGTACGCCAACGCCACGTTCAGTCTGGCGAGGGGCACCCGATGGTCGTCGGGGAAATAGGAGACGAAGCGCTTGTATTCGGTGATCCCGCGATAGTAATCTCCTTCCTCCATGAGGGAGGCGGCAAAGGCAAAGAGTCTGTCCGCTTCGCCAGAAACCGGGGTGATGCCTGCCTCTGCGCAGGTGGGGGCTATGGTGAGGAGAACCAGCATGAAGGACGCGGCGGCAGTCGGGACGATTCTGTGCATCGGTTACTTCCCTTCAGCCTGCTGTCGGAGGGGCTGTTCGTTCTTTGAACCATGGGCGAACCAGAAATCGTTGTTCTGCACCGGGTCGTAATAGCGCAGACGGGTCCCGTGTCGGACGATCGGCACATACTGCTGTTCTTCCTGTTCGTGAACGATCCGGTCCGCAGTCATCATAAAGCCGACAAAGGGGCCATGGGCTTCGATGGCCTGGATGCTGAAATGGGAGCAGGTCGGCGTCATGGTGCACCGCGTACCGTCCACCGGAGAGATCACCGTCTGGAAGAAGCGGACCGATCGGATCAGAAACTTCGCGGGAAGACTCCTGCGGTCCGAACCGGTCCGGGGCGGCTCGATTATCTCCCGGGAAGCCATGACCGGCGCACCGCTATTCACAGACCAGGGACCCCATTCAAGGGCGGAAATCGGACGAACCAGGGCCGCTGAAACGAGACAAACAAGAAGGCCTATCCACACCGTTTTCATCTACTCTCTCCTTCCTAATGTTTCCGCGCTCAGCATAACAGAGGAGGAAAAGGCCGTCAATAGGACAATCCCGAAGTCCATTGACAATAAAGGGCAAACTTGATATCTTCCTCGTGATCGAAAGAGGATAGAGGCAATTTTCGGGAGTGGCGAGAAATGTCTATGCCGTTGAAAAGATTTCTGTTATGCACACTGTTGCTGGCATCCTTCCCGATGAGCGGTTGCGAATTTTTATTGATCGGGGGGGCGGCCACGGCGGGTTACCAACTCGGTACTGACCAGAAGACCGTGTCCGAAGCTTTTGACGACACGGTCATTACCAGTTCGGTGAAGACCCGCCTCATGGAAGATCGGCAGGTTCGGGCCCTGGCGATCGACGTAGACACCCACCTGGGCGAAGTGAGCCTCTCGGGGTATCTCCGCTCTCAGGAAGAGATTGATCGTGCAGTGATCATCGCCAAGGGTGTGCCCGGCGTGAAAAGGGTGACATCCCTTCTCCATATCCGGGCACCTGAATAGGCCCGGTTACCGGAGCGAAAAGGGGAAGCCTTTTGGCCGCTATCATCCTTGCGGGCGGGGAAAACAGTCGGATGGGCCGCAACAAGGCTTTCCTGGTCTTTCAGGGGCGCATGTTCCTCTGGATGATCATTGAGGCCTTGACCCCACTCTTCGACGATCTGATCCTCGTTACCCGGGAACCTTGGCTCTATAAGGGATTCCCGGTGAGGGTGATCGGCGATCTGTTTCCCGAACGGGGCCCCCTGACAGGTCTTATCTCGGGATTGGCGGCGACGGAGGATCCATACAATTTCTGCGTCGCCTGTGATATGCCCCTTGTCAAAACAGCACTGGTGCAGTATATGATGAAGAGCGCACCGGAGGTGGACGGGGTCATCCTGAAGACGAAGCGATGGTCCCGGGACGATATTGAGAGGCCGGAACCCCTTCATAGCGTGTACCATAGGCGGTGCCGCCCCATGATGGAACGTTATCTTCAAGAGGGGCGCCGAAGTCTGCAGGACGTGATCCGTGCTCTGAACATTCGCTACGTTCCTGAATCGGAGGTGGCGCAGCTCGATCCGGCGCTCCGCTCTTTCTGGAGTATTAATACCGAGGATGACTACAGGATGCTGCACGCCTATGGCCAGGAAGCAACGGGTGCTTCTTCCCAGGGTAGCTAATTAAGGAGAGATGCATGTTTGGACTCGGATGGATGGAGCTGGTAATCATCTTGGTCATCGTTCTGGTCATTTTCGGGGCTGGGAAACTGCCGGAGATCGGCACCGGGCTGGGTAAGGGGATCAAGAATTTCAGGAAGGCGACCAAAGGGGAAGATGAAATCGATGTGACTCCGGGGCAGGAAGAAAAGATAGAGGATAAGGATTAGCCCGGGAATTGCATGGGAGGATCTATTGCAAGGCCGATGGTATGGACCCGAAAGA
>CAYUBU010000008.1:0-3264 GCA_964443105.1 uncultured Nitrospirota bacterium | reverse complement strand
CGCCGTGCCCGCTGGGTCCTCCTTGATACCGGCATTCCAACGCTTTCCTTGCTCCGTTGCCATAATAACCGGATCTCCCTTGATGACGTCCTGGACAAAACCCATCATGTCGGAGTGATCGGCAATGACCAACCAGTCCAGCGGTCGGCTCAGCTTCACCGGTTGACCGCTCGAGGCCATGACTTCTTCGCCACGGGCAAAGCGATAGCCCGTGTCATGCAAAGTGCGATTACCAAACAGACCGGCATCCATGGAGTAACCGGTATGCAGATGGGTTTCACCCCACAGTGGAAAGGTCGGAAAACTGCGCTGCGCATAGGGCGAATAGACCTTGCCGGCATAAGCTCCCGAAAGTGATTCTTTTGAAGTGGTGATCCCCACCTGTTCCGCGGTGGCCACCACGCTCGACAGGAGTAAAGCGGATACGACAGCTGCAAGTGTAAATAATGATTTCTTTTTCATTCGATCCTCCTTTTCTTAGCCATAATTGGCATTGATAAGCAAATCCTTACCCTTGATTTTGGTGGTTCACATTTCCTCGATCATGCGTCTCACCTCGTTGATGACACCAGTCGCCTTGCCTTGAACAGGCTCGTCAAACGAAACCTCCACGGTACGCTCCTCTCGACTCTCCATGCGGTGGAGAATCAGGAGATCCGGTTTGCGCGCAATGGCCAGACGGACCGCCCAGCGCAGCTGGAGGGCCACCTCCAAGGCCGGTCCCAGCAACGCAACCAGTGTCCGGGGTGGTCGTAAGCTCATCTCTTCGTTCTCCTTTCAGTCTGCACGTCTTCCATCAATCCGGCTCCTGCCAGGTCTTCTCTACGACCCCGTTTACTCACTGTGCCGTATTACTTCAATTCTTTCTCATCCGTTTCTCGCAATGCGGCCAGGCGAGCTAATTCCTCGCAGATTTCAAGGCTGAGGAGAGTAAGCGTTTCGCTTTGAGCCCGGACCAGAGCATCATAGGTGTCGCCGCCAGTCGGATGTTTAACAAGGGATTTCTTAACAGTGAACAGAGTTCGGCCTTCACCATCACTAATTGCCCAGCGAACCTTTAAATCTGCATCCCCTCCACGAACACCATCAAATTCCTGGATATCAAGAACGATGCGGTATACAGGGGTGAGAGTGCGCCCCCATGGAAAAGCAGCAACCCGTTCGGTACCCAGCAAGACGGAAATGTTTTCTGCGATGACCCGAGAAATATCATGCTCTATGTTACCCGTCCACCGATGCGATTCTGAGTAAGTAAACCGATGGTTTCCTGACCGGGTTACGATCTGAGATCGCTTGAGTGATTCCGGTACCGTGATTGGGCCGACGCCGATCCGCAGGTCAGGCAAGGATGCCACTGCTTCGGATGGCGCATTTAGGCTGTGCAGCGGCGCCAGACTGTAATAGGATATTTCTAACGGCTTGCCGGCACAGGCTGAAACAAGGGCCAGGTAGACGATGACCCACCATTTCACTCTATCTGCTGCATTGATGTCTTTCATTCTTTGTCCCCCTTGTCTTTCTTGCCCAACAAAAGCGATTGCGGATCACGCTCCAGGGATTCCATTAACTCCCGCAGCGCACGAACCGCCGCAGTGAGTTCGTCAAGAACCTTCTTTGAGTTGTAGCTGAAAGCCGAATCGGAACCAAAGACACGTTCGATCTCGATCAGCGTTTCATTGAGTTGCATCACCGATTGATTGACCGATGGAATCGTTTTCTCATTTACTTTGCTGAACATCATTTCCGTTTGATTCAGAGTCTTACGGGCAGCATGAACAGTCTGCTGTAGCTCTTCACCGATCTGGTCGAAACGAATCTTTTCGATATTTTTCACGATGTGCGAAATACTCTTGGTGACCTCCTCCAGGGGTGCCGGAATTGTGGGAAAAACCGGATACTCACCGCCATATACGATCTCCTGTGGCGGGGCTTGAGGGTGAAAGTCGAGTTCGATATACTTCTTTCCAGTCACGAGGCTTCCCAGCTCCACCTTCGCCCGGAGACCCTTTTCAATAAGGATTTCCGTGAGCTTTTCATCTCCTTTCGATATTTCCTCTGCCTTTTGTTCACGGGTCAGGCGGGAGCCGTCCTTTCCAATAACCGTGCTGATTCGTTCAGGTTCGATCATCACCAAGACCGCGGTACGAATCGATACCTCCGCAAGGTTGAATTCCATTTTGACGTCCACCACTTCACCCAGTTTGATGCCCCTGAATTCGACCGGAGCGCCTGAAGAGAGGCCTCGTATATTCTGGTCAAAATACATGATGTAATATTCTTTTACGGTATAGACTCTCTCCTCAATGCTCTGCCTGTCGCGATAAAGGGGGAACCGTGATCCGTCAGGCGCCTCACCACCGGGCTGCAGGAAGTGAGGGACATCGAAGGCCAAACCGCCAAGCATGATTGATACCAACGACTGGGTGTCGATCATAATGCCGTCGGCATTCAGTTTGACATCAACCCCGCCGGCGTTCCAGAAACGGGTGTTTTTCTGCACGTTCTCATGGTAAGGTGCATGGATGAAAATCTTGATGTCGACGTTTTCGCGGTCATCGGTGAAATGGTAATCCACTACCTGGCCTACTCGAATTTGCCGATAATAGACGGGCGATCCTATGTCCAGAGAAGCGCGATCAATCGAGGTGACGGTGAAATGACGTCCCGGCATGTTGGCGGTGACCCTAGGAGGTTTGCTCAGCCCTCGGAATTGGCGTTGCGAAGCGCCTTGCTGTGATGGCTCAATGCCTATATACGCCCCGGAAAACAGGGTGCTGAGACCGGACACTTCTCCGGCAGCCATCCGGGCCCGTACTACCCAGAACCGGGTATTCTCGGTCAGATAATCTTCGGACCCTTTCTCCAATTGCGCGGTAACCACCACGCTTTGGATGTCTTGGCTCAGCACAACGGTAGTCACATGGCCGACGACCACATCTTTGTACTTTATCTTGGTTTTTTCCGCTTCCAGGCCCTCTGCGGTATCAAAGGTGATGGTTATGGTAGGCCCCGTCTCCGACCAGGCCTTGTAGAGGAGCCAGCCACCGGTAATCACAGCCACCAGGGGAACAATCCAAATGATGGAAAAACGACGCTTGGCTCGAATCTCCGCATCACGTATTTGTTCCTGTTGGGTTGGTTCTTGGTTTTCTTCAGTCATGTTTTTACTCCTTTGAATCCCAGATCAACCGCGGGTCGAAGCTTTCCGCAGCAAACATGGTAATCACCACAACGGCGGCAAAATGGACGGCTGCCGGTCCCGCA
>CAYUBU010000007.1:0-2548 GCA_964443105.1 uncultured Nitrospirota bacterium | reverse complement strand
CTCCAATGATGCCGATTGAACCGGCAACATGCAGTATCGAGTTGGCAAGAGTCTCACCATCGGCTCCGGTGAGGAATGTGAATCCGGGGATTCTTTCCAGCAGCACGGTTCCGAAAAGAGCAAAGAAGATACCGAACTGAGCGGCAGCGCCGAGCAACAGGGTTTTCGGATTGGCCAGCAATGGGCCGAAATCGGTCATAGCGCCGACACCCATGAAGATGAGCAGCGGGAAAAGACCACTGGCAATACCCATGTCGTAGAACTGACCGATAAATCCGCCGAAAGCATCGACGAATACATGGCCGTCGTCCCCGACAAGGTGGACGGTATGACTGGCGATTTCGGCAAAGGGGATGTTCGAAAGAATGGCCCCGAAACCGATGGGAATAAGAAGAAGGGGTTCAAAACCCTTCTTGACGGCGAGCCAGAGCAGGAGGAGACCAACGCCGATCATCACGACATTGCCCCAGCCCCCGGCCTGAAGAAAACCGTAAATACCGGTGGTCCTCCAGAGTTCCAGCAGGGAATCAGCGAAATTCATGCGTTATCCCCCTTATCCGATCTGCACCAGGGTTTCGCCGGCTTTCACCTGGTCGCCCTGATTCACCAGGATGGCCTGGATCGTTCCGCTTGCGATGGCGGAAACCGGTGTTTCCATCTTCATAGCCTCAAGGACGATCACTTCGTCACCTTCGGAAACCTGATCGCCTACCGCGACGGGAATACGGAGCACCAAACCGGGCATCGGCGCGGATCCCGCGGCGCCGCCGGCACTGCCGGGCGCGGGACGGGCAGCTGCCGGTGCTGCAGGAGCCGGTGCCGCGACGGCGGCAGCTTCGATACCGGCTTTGACGTCTATATCGTAGGTAAGGCCGTTAACAGTTGCTTTTCCGCCATCAATTTTCACACCGTAAGCCCTACCGTTCACAGTTACGGTAACACCTTCGGCTGCTGAAGCGCCGGCGACCGGAGTCGCTTCGGCTTCGTTCTTACGCACATTGGCCTTGGCTTCGCCTTTGAGGTATTGGATTCCCTTGTCGAGACAGGCCGCGGCGATGAATATGTTCTCGTCACTGTGATCGGTGATACCGTTCTCGCTGAGCAACTTCCTGGCGGCTTCGATACCGAGCTTGGGATTCTCATCGTTGATATCTACAACCATGCGGGTGGTTGGGTCGAGTCCGATTTGTTCCTGGGCAATTTTCACAACATCGGGATCCGGAGCGACGGGAGTCTTTCCAAAGTAACCCAGAACCATTTTTCCGTATCCTTCTGCAATCTTCTTCCATGGTCCGAACATGGTGTTGTTGAAGGCCTGCTGGAAATAGAACTGGGAGACCGGGGTAACGGATGTACCGTAACCGCCCTTGATGACAACCTCGCCCATGTTCTTGGTGATTTCTTCGTAACGGTCGAGAAGGCCGTTGTCCCTGAGCATCTGAGTGTTTGCCGTGAGGGCTCCGCCGGGCATCGGGGAGAGGGGAATAAGAGGTTCGACTTTCCTGGCTTCCGGAGGCACGAAATAGTCTTTCATGCATTCCTTGAAGACTTCCTCGGCCTCATAGACTTTAATCGGATCAATTCCCATGTCGTACTCGGAATCCCGGAGGGCGTGGTACATGGTCATTACGTCCGGCTGACAGGTTCCGCCTGAAACGGGGGACATGGAAAGGTCCACCTGATTGGCCCCGGCATCCAGGGCAGCCTTGTACTGGGTAATGCAGACGCCGGCGGTTTCATGGGAATGGAAGACGAGTCTGGTTCCTTCAGGGAGCATTTTCCGGGCCCGTTTAATGGACTCGAATACAACCGACGGCGTGGCTGTACCCGATGCGTCTTTGAAACAGACCGAATCGTAGGGGATCCCGGCGTCCAGAATGCCCCGGAGGGTCATTTCATAGAAATCAGGATCATGGGCACCGGTGACACCTTCAGGAAGAGCCATAAGTGTGACACAGACTTCGTGTTTGGCTCCGGCGTCCACAATGGCCTTTCCGGAGTCGATCAGGTTATTCACGTCGTTCAGGGCGTCGAAGTTTCTGATGGTGGTGATGCCGTGCTTTTTGAAGAGCTTGGCGTGCAGCTTGATAATGTCCCGGCTCTGGGAACTCAAACCGACAACATTGACACCCCTTGCAAGAGTCTGAAGGTTGGCATCCGGACCCGCCGCCCCGCGGAACTGATCCATCATGTCAAAGGCGTCCTCATTGCTGTAAAAGTAGAGGGACTGGAAACGGGCACCGCCGCCTGCCTCAAAGTGCTTGAGTCCGGCTGCGCTGGCGGCCTCAACCGCGGGGATGAAGTCTTTGGTAAAGACCCGGGCTCCGAATACGGACTGAAAGCCGTCACGGAAAGCCGTAATCATGAAATCTACCTTTTTCTTTGCCATGTTTATATTTTCCTTAAAGGGTATGGGCTACCGCGATGGAAAATATAAAAATGGTGTTGGATGACAAGGGCGCGACATGGCAAGACGTGGTCAAGGTCACGAAATATCTCACCGATATGCGGGATTTTGACGGGTTGCATAAAACATTGGCCCCGTACT
>CAYUBU010000006.1:0-7774 GCA_964443105.1 uncultured Nitrospirota bacterium | reverse complement strand
TGCCAATATCCATACCACCCGGACGCCGGAGGGGGGGCCCTATAGAAAGAAGAGCGTGGTCTTTGAAGCCGGCAGCCCCGAGTCTCCTTTTGAACGCCAGCTGAATGACAACCTGGAGAAGCATGTACAGGGGGTGCACGTCCGGGAAATAGCCGAGAGTGGTGCCTCGCCGCAGAAGGTTTTCGATCCGTCTCATCCCGATGCCGACGGCGAAGGATACGTGCTCATGCCCGACATCAATCTCATGTCGGAGATGGTCGACATGATATCCGCCACCCGTTCCTATGAGGCGAATGTCACGGCAGTCAATGCTTCGAAGAACATGGCCGCAAAAGCTCTGGAAATCGGTAAATAGGGCGTTAGTCGGGCTAACTGCAGGAGTCGTTGATCTGCTGTTTGAAACGCTCGGACTCAGGAGAAAAAGATGAAAGAGATGTCGGTCACACCGGAGTTGCAGGCCCTCTCGACAAAACAGACTCAGGGGCCCGAGGCCAAATCCCGAGGGGATAGTGCCTTTGCGCAGTTTTTGGAAGAGTCCATAGACCAGGTCAACGAACTTCAGAAAGAAGCCAGTCTATCGGCGGAGTCGCTGGCCGCGGGGAATGGAGAGAATATTCATGAAACCATGATCGCCCTGGAGAAGGCGGAGCTCTCTTTTAAAATGATGATGCAGGTGAGAAACAAAATAATCAAGGCCTACGAGGAAGTCATGCGCATGCAGGTGTGACGCGGTTTGCGGGTTTTGGTTTAATGTAAACCGCCTGTTCTGAAATGGGTGTAAGGGTGCAACTAAATAAGGAAGCATCATGAGAGAACTTTTGAAGGATCGTCTAACCCAATTAAGCAAACTTCCGACGCCCCAAAAAATCATGCTCCTGGGGGTCGTGGGTTCGGCCGTGGCCGGTCTCTTTGTCCTCATGGTCTCCCTTCAGCAGCCGTCCTACCTGCTGCTCTATTCGGGCCTCAGTGCCCAGGACGCCTCCGCCATGGTTGAAGAGCTCAAGAAAGAAAAAGTAAGCTACCAGTTCGGTTCCGACAGCGGCAGCATTCTGGTGCCCGCGGAGAAGGTCTACGAGATGCGCATGGCACTGGCGGGCAAGGGACTGCCCCAGAGCGGCGTCGGGTTCGAAATATTCGACAAGTCGAATATCGGCACTACCGATTTCGTTCAGAAGATGAACTACCTCCGGGCGGTCCAGCGAGAGCTGGCCCGCACCATTTCCCAAATCGACGGGGTTGAAAAGAGCCGAGTCCATATCAGTATTCCGGAAGATTCGGTCTTTCTTGAAGACCAGAAAGAGGCGACGGCCTCGGTCTTCATGAAACTGAAGCCGGGGACCCGGCTCCAGAGCCGACAGGTCCAGGGGATAGCCTACCTTATTTCAGGGTCCGTGGAGGGGCTCTCACCGGATCGCGTCACCATGATGGATACCGCGGGACGGCTCCTGAACCGGCCGGGAGAGGATGAGCCCGGGGCCGGGCTGACCGGGAACCAGATGGAACTGCAGCAGAATATGGAACGGGGTCTGGAGCAGAGCATCCAGAATATGCTGGAAAAAGTGATCGGCCGGGGGAAGGTCATTGCCCAGGTGAGCGCGGCCCTCGATTTCAAACAAGTACAGAAAACGGAAGAACTCTTTGACCCCAATGTGACCGCCGTGAGAAGCGAACAGATCAGCAAGGAGAAATCCAGCGGACGTCGGGGTTCGGGGGCGCCGGGGTCGGGTGCGGCGGCGGGAGTGCCCGGTGTCGGTTCCAATCTTCCCGGCGGCGGTTCCGTCGGTCAGAACAGGTCCTCCAGCGACAGTTCCCAGAGTCAGAACGAAACCATCAACTACGAAATCAACAAAGTTACCCGCCACGTGGTGGAACCGGTCGGCAATTTGAAGCGGCTCTCGGTGGCGGTTCTTCTGGACGGCCATTATCCTGTGGTTGATGGACAGGACCAGCCCGAGTACCAGCCCCGCAGCGCCGCCGAAATCGAGAAGTTGACGACTCTGGTGAAGGGGGTTGTCGGTTTTGACGAGACCCGGGGAGACCAGGTGATCGTCGAGAATATCCCCTTCAAGACCGATCTTGACGAATCGTGGTTCGGTACCGATGACAAGGGCGCCTTCATCAGTCCCATGATGGTGGTGGTTTTGCGGTATGTGATGATCACTCTCTTCGGCGCCCTCTTTCTCGCCTTCTTTGTGAGGCCTCTCATGGCCTGGCTTACACGGGAACCGTCGGCTCAGGCTTATCCGGCTACACTGGCGGAGGTGGAGGCGGCCCTCCAGGGCGGTATGGCCCACCAGGTCGGCGCCGGCCGCCCTGGCGCGATGAAAGCGGACATTCAAAAACTGCTGAAAGACGATCCGGACATGGCCAGCAGCCTCGTACGGGATTGGCTCAACGATGTGAGGTAAAACGATGGCGTTAAAGATGCTGGGTCCCGACAAGGCGGCCATACTGATCCTGAGCATGGGGGAGGAGTTTGCTTCCCAGATCCTGCCCCACCTGGAAAACCATGAAGTGCAGCGGCTGGGAGCCTACATGGGCAAGAGCAGGGAACTCTCCCTGGAGGAAGTGGAAGAGGTGATCGCCGAATACCACGGAAAAGCCTGCAGGCATGAAAGTGGTATTCCCCACTGCAGTCAGGCCTACGTGAGCAAGATTATTCACAGGGCATTGGGCGAGGAGCGGGCCCGGCCGATTCTGGAGAAGCTCGCCACCTCCAAGGCAGACGTGGACCTCTCATTTGTCCGGGAGATGGAGCCCCGGAGTCTGGTGAACTACATCAAGCTGGAACACCCCCAGACCATCGCCCTGGTCCTCTCCTATATGAGTGCTTCCCAATCGGCGGAAGTGCTGTCTCTTTTGCCTGAAAGACAGAGAGCGGAAGTTGTCATGCGAATGGCCGGTCTCGAGAGTGTCGACGTGTCCATGGTGACGGAGATCGCCAGTGTCCTGGAGAGGGAAGTGAAGCTGTCCAGCGGGGGTACGGGGAGCAAGAAAGTCAGCGGCATCAAGATGGTTGCCGAGATCATGAACAATCTGGACAATTCCACGGCCAGCGAGATCTTCTCCTACCTGGAGGAAAAAGAGAAGCCGTTATGCGACGGTATTCATGAGCTCATGTTTGTCTTTGAAGATCTCGCCACTCTCGATGACCGGGGTATGCAGACCATTCTGAAGAACCTGGATAACGATCGCCTCATGCTCGCCTTGAAGACCGCCAGTGAGGCCATCAAGGAGAAGATATTCAACAACATGTCGACCCGGGCGGGACAAATGCTCGAGGAGGAGATGGAGGTGATGGGGCCGGTTCGGATCAGCGAGGTCGAGACGGCGCAGAAAGAGATTGCAGCCGTGGCCCGAAAGCTGGAAGAGAGCGGCGAAATTATCATCTCCAAAGGGGAGGGGGACCTCGTTGTCTAGAATTCTGAAGAAGGGTGAGACCTCGGTAACCCGGTGTGATGCCGTTGTGATGCATCCCATCGAGAACCATCCGGCCGATCCCCTGTGGAACGATTCGGACAGCCTTTTTGAAACCACCGGTTTCCTGGCTGGCATGGACGCCTGCAAGCGCCGGATCAGTGCCCGGGAGATCGTAGAGCGGGCAAAGCGTCGGGCCGATGAGATCGCAAAGGAAGCCTATCAGAAAGGCTTTGAACAGGGTGAAGGGGCGGGTTTTGAAATCGGCAACAAGAAAGCCGGCGCCGTCGCCGAAGGTTTTGTCTCGGTCCTCGACGAAGTGCGGGCAGTACGACAGGAAATACTCCGTCAGAGTGAACAGAATCTCGTGGCTCTGGCCGTCAAACTGGCGGAAAGAATCGTCTGCCGCAAGATATCGACAGAGGAAGGTATCGTGGTGGATGTGGCCCGTGAAGTCCTGACTGAGATTTCCGGGAGCGACAGGATTGAAATTCTTCTTCATCCCAAGGATTACGAATTCCTTGAAGAGAGCCGGGACGATTTCATGGAGCGCGTCGAAGGGATAACGGCAATTGAGCTGAAGCGGGATGGCGCCGTGACTCGAGGCGGCTGTATCATTAACACCGCCCTCGGCCGGCTCGATGCCCGGATCGAAAAGAAAATGGAGCGCCTGTTCCAGGCGGTGACAGAGAAAATGGACGAAAGAACCGATCCCCAGCGGCGTCCTGCCGACTGAAGGGCTCGGGTGTTTTAATTTCGGTCCAATGGGACTGACGAGAGGAACCGGCAGTGTTGATTGATTTCGCACCCTATCATCGCGTGATGGCCAAGACCGACCCTGTGGAAGTGACGGGGAAGATATCCCGGGTCACGGGCCTCTTGATGGAAGGGACCGGTCCCCATACGACCCTTGGCGGTCTTTGCGAAATAGAACCTCAGGGCGGCGCAGCACCGGTGCGCGCCGAAGTTGTCGGGTTCCGGGATCGCAAGATCCTGCTCATGCCTTACGGCGAGAGTACGGGCATCGGGCCCGGAGACCGTGTGCGAGTGGTGGAGCCGGTGGGTACGGTCGCCGTGGGCGACGGGCTTCTGGGCCGGATCATCGGCGGATTTGGAGAGGCCCTGGACGGTCTGGGGGAAATCTCCGTCGGCGATGAAGCGCCACTACATGCCGAACCTTTGAATCCCCTGGAGAGGGCCAGAATCAAAGAACCGCTGGATCTCGGAATCCGGGCCCTCAATGGGGTGCTCACCTGCGGCAAAGGACAGCGGTTGGGGATTCTGGCGGGCAGCGGTGTGGGGAAGAGTATTCTCCTCGGCATGATCGCCCGGTATACCCGGGCTGATATCAATGTCATCGCTCTGATCGGGGAACGAGGCCGCGAGGTGCGGGAGTTCATTGAGAAAGACCTCGGTCCCGAGGGCCTGGGCCGCTCGGTGGTGGTCGCGGTCACATCGGATCAGTCCCCATTGCTCCGCATTCGGGCCGCTTACGTGGCCACTGCCGTGGCCGAGTATTTCCGGGATCAGGGAAAAAGCGTGAATCTGATGATGGACTCGGTCACCCGGTTTGCCATGGCCCAGCGGGAGATCGGCCTGGCCATTGGTGAACCGCCCACCACGAAAGGGTATACCCCCTCCGTATTCGCCCTCCTCCCGAAGCTTCTGGAGCGTACGGGAACGGGCAGGGGCGCGGGATCCATTACCGGGTTGTACACGGTGCTCGTGGAGGGCGATGACATGAATGAACCGATCGCCGATGCCACCCGGGCCATCCTGGATGGCCACATTGTGCTCTCCAGAAAACTGGCTGCCCAGGACCACTACCCCGCCATCGATATTCTCAACAGCAAGAGCCGGGTGATGATTGACATCGTCACGGAAGGGCACCGGAAAGACGCCAACCGGCTCATCGCCGCCCTGGCCACATACAGGAACGCCGAAGACCTGATCAATATCGGCGCCTATACCCGGGGCAGCAGCGGGAAGATTGACGAGGCCATAGAGAAATATCCGGCTATCCAGGCCTACCTGAGGCAGGAGATCACGGAACGGGTTTCCCTGGAGGCGAGCACGGCGGCACTCAAGTCCATCTTTGCGGATGGCAGCGAAGGGGAGCCATAGATGAGCGCTTTTCGATTCGAATCGATTCTTCGACTCCGGTCTCTGGAGCTGGAACAGGAGCAGAAGGAATATGCCCGCATTGAAGGCCGGCTCATGGCCGAGCTGTCCAAACTCGATCTTCTGGAAAAGACGAGGCAGCAGCACGCGGCCCGCCTGAAACGGCGACAGGCGACGGGGGCGGCCATCAGGGAGATCGGTCTCTACGATGCCTTTTTCGGCAGTGTCGACCACCAGATTGGAGCGCAGCGAGCCTTGTTGAATGATCTGAAGAAAGAGGCCGAGGAGAAGCGGGAGGTGCTGATCAAGGCGTCTCAGAAGAAGAGGATCTTCGAGAAATTAAAGGAACAGGAAGAGGAACGGCACCGGGAAGAGGAGAAGAGGCGGGCGCGTCTTCGCAACGACAGTTTGGCTATCAACAAAGTCGCCCGGGCCATGAGTGTCTGGCGGGACCATGAAATTGAGCCCGTCGATTCCCGGGACGGGGAGGAGTTGCCATGAAGAAGGGAAAGTGGGGTACCGTTGGGGCAATTCTCACCATACTCTGCCTGATGGGAAATTCGGCGTCCGGACAGAGTTCTCGGCGACCGGACACAAGCCGTCAGCAGCAGCAAACGAAGAAGGTCTCCGAGAAGCAGAAGGACCCAGGCCAGGCTCTCCTGCGGGCCGTCGCCCTGGAGCGGGCTCATCTGAAACAGCAGAAAGAAACGATGGTGACGGAAAAGGCCCGCCTCGATGAGGTGCGCCGGGAGATCAACGGTCGGATCGAGGAGATGGAGCGGTTAAGAAAGGTACTGGAAAACGAAGTAAAACGCCTTCAGACGGAACAGGAGCAAATGAGTGCCGAGCGGGAAGGTGAACTGGTGCGCCTGGTGAAAATGTACGAAGCCATGAGTCCCGAAGAGGCGGCGCCCCTGGTGGAAGGGCTGGATGAAAAGGTGGTCGCCGACCTTCTTTCCCGCATGAAAGAGAAGAAAGCCGGCCAGATTCTGGAATACGTGAAAAAGGAGAAGGCCGTTGCCCTCACCGAGTATCTGGCCCAACGCAAAAAGGTAAAACAGACGGCGGCTCAGTAACGGCCGCCTCGCCCAAGGGGTCCCGCGGGAGACCGATGGCACGATAACAGTCTCCACTGCACCCGTGGCAGTGGCGTAATTCTCTAGAGAAAGGAGGTGAAAAAGATGGATTTAGCATTGTTGCAAATTACCGGTTTGGTTGAAACCCAGGCCGGGGAAGTACAGCTCTCCGGCGACGGCGGGGAATCGGGATTCTTTGCCCATACCCTTCAGTCGCTCATGGGAAAACCGGGCAGTTTAAATGCCCCGGAGGCCGCAGCCCCATGGAGTGGAGGAATCGACCTGGCTTCGATCGCGGCGTCCTTCCCCCTCTTTGCCGATGCCCTGACGTCTGGAACCGGTGCTGCGCCTGAACCGCCGGTTGCCACGTCCAGGTCCGGTGACGGAATGCCGGCTCAGCCGGGGTGGTGCACCCTTCTTGCCGCCCCGGGTGAAATGATGGACCCGGAAAAGGTGGAGTCGGGAGAATTGGCCCTGGAAGAAGGCCGAGGCCCTGGGCATAGGCCGGTGCCCCCGTTTCTCCAGGATTTTGGAGTTGCCGGGGGAACCCCGTCCCTGGAAGCCGGAGGGATTGTCCCCGGGGACCTCGCCCCAAAAGGTGAGGAGACGGAAGATGTCCCCCATGAACCCGATGAGCCTCTCCGGCCAACGGAGCAGCGGGAGGTGTCACTTGTTGACAGCCCCGTGAATGACGCGGAACCCGAGGTCACCGACAGGGATTCCCGGGGTGTTTCTTCCGCGGCCCGCAACGGCTTAGTATTGCCGGAACCGATTACGGCGCCTGGGGGGCAGCAGGGAGTTGCTCCGGAGATGGTGAGAGGTCTAAAGGCCGTTGAAACGGTGCCCTTTGCGGTACACCCTGGGGCATCGGGTAACACCGGTTTCATGGAACCCGTCGAGGAGGCTGTTCAGGCCGAACCGGCGGTGGCACTGAAACGGGAAGATGGGAACTCCCTGAGCGGTGATCAGGAGAAAGACCCCAAGGGTGCACCGGCCAAAGACCGACCAGTCCTTACGGCTGCCATGCCGGTCCGCGGTGACTCTGGAAGGGCTGAGGCGGTATCGGGCGAACTTTCTGCTGGAAAGAGAGGGCACGATGGCGGCGAGCCGGAGGCGGTTGTTCGGCTGGGCGCAGAACAGTCCCACGGAAGAGTCGAGGG
>CAYUBU010000005.1:0-4033 GCA_964443105.1 uncultured Nitrospirota bacterium | reverse complement strand
TCCAGGGTAAAGACTTCGACGAAGATCTTGCCTTCGTCCTTCGCCGTGTTGGGGCCGTCTTCATATTCGATTTCGGAAAACATGCGCCACCGGTCGCCGATACGTTTGATGAAGAAGAGGGAGAGATGGTGCACCCGGAATTCGTTGTTTTTCCCCTTTTGGTCGGTGATCTTGTATTCGACGTCACCGTATCCTGCGATCTCCATGAGATCTGCAAGGGCTTGGGTTGTCTGCTCATCTTCCGCTTCTAGTACTTCCAGTCTGTTCTGGATCCCTTCCATATCCCTCTTGAGGTCGTCCACCTCATCCGCAAAGAGGGGTGTTGCCGGCGCCAGAATGCAGGCCGCAAGAATGACTAGGACAAATTTTCTCAACATGGTTTGAACCTCCTTTGTAGATGTAATCGCGTGCAAAGCTTCTGTCAGTGCCGGGTCTATCGACCGTGAGCCCCCAGTACCTAAAACACAACACGTCCTGCAGTGCAGATGGCGCTGTTGAATGAGCTGTTTACTTCATACCTGCGCGTTACCTGTTCATGCCGGGAAGCTTGATGATTTCATCCATATTCATGATGATGATCACTCGATCCCCCACTGTTGTGACACCGTGGATGTATTCGGCTTCAATGCCCCTGATCACCGGCGGTGTCGGTTCAATAGACCGTAACGGCACTCTGGCCGCGCTGGTGATGGCATCCACCAGTATGCCGACCTCGTCCTCGCCGGATTTGAGAACGATAATTCTCGATTTACCCGTGAGTTCAGTCTCAGGAAGTCCGATCTGTTTCTTGGGATCGAAGATGGGGATGATGTTGCCCCGGAGCGAGAGAATTCCCAGGACGTAGTCCGGTGCCCTCGGGATCGGTGTGAGTTCGAAAACGGGGGTGATCTCTTTCACCCGCATGATGTCGATGGCATACTCTTCCCTGGCCAGTCTGAATCCCATGAGTTCTATGGCCGGCTCCTCGGGTTGCCGTTTTTGTTCCGGGGCTTCGTCCCCAGGCGATTCAGCGCCGTTGGCATCCCTGTCTGTCTTTTCGAGTTTGATGGCCGGTTCCTCTTTTTGAATCATGATTGAGTCTCATCCTCCGAGTCAGTGGCACAGGCCAGACAAGCCTGGGACGTGACCACTCTGTTCTTCCCCTGTTTCTTGGCTTCGTAGAGCGCCTTGTCTGCTTCCATGATCAGGCTGTCGACGGAATCGCAGCTCCCTGAGACAAAACTGGAGACCCCGCAGCTGACGGTCACCGCGAGTTCCTTGTTGTCGATGAGGAACGGGGTCCGGGCAATGCGGTTTCGAACATGTTCCCCCGCTTTCTCCGCGTTGATCAGAGGGATCTGGGTCAGCAGAATGGCGAATTCCTCTCCCCCGTACCGGGCCAGGATGTCGGTGAAACGGAGCTTTGCCTTCATCCTTTGGCACAGGTCAATGAGGACCTGGTCTCCGGCCTGATGCCCGTAAGTATCGTTTAACGCCTTGAAGTTGTCGATATCGATGAGCAACAAGGAGAGGGCCGTTCCGTACCGCTGTGCCCGCAGGACTTCCTTGGTCATAACCTGCATCAGGTAACGGCGGTTGAAGATCTGTGTCAATGCGTCAGTATTGGATAGCTTGGTTAGCTCCCGATTGGTTGCCCTCAGTTCGTCCTGGAGCAGTTTCAGCTGCAGATGAACCCGAACCCGTGCCAGAAGTTCGGCATCGTCGAAGGGCTTGGTCAGGTAGTCACTGGCCCCCTTGTTGAGGCCAAGATTCTTCTTGTCCTGATTTCCCTCAGCCGTAAGCATAATGATGGGAATGTCTTTCAGCTCGGGATGGTTTTTCACCATGGACAATAGCTTGAATCCATCGATCTGCGGCATGACCACATCGCACAAAATGATATCGATCTTGTGATCCAGAAGCTGCTTGAAGCCCTTGATCCCGTCTTCGGCTTCATAAACCGTTCCGAAGAGCCCTTCCTGGCTGAGCAGGGTTTTTTTGATCTGTTTGCGAATGGCCTCGGAATCGTCTACGATCAAGACAGAGGCCATGTTCTCTGATTGTGTCACGCGGTGACAACCCCCTGTGTGGCTTCTTCGATGAGAGAACCGACGTCCAGGACCAGAACGGCCCGTTTGTTACCCAATTCGGTCGCGCCGGCGATTCCCGGCATGGTTTTCAGAATTTCGCCGATCGGTTTGATCACAATCTCCTGCTTGTCCACAAAGTCGTCGACTACGATCCCGAGTTTTTTCTCGGCCAGTCCCACGACCACAATATGAAATTTGTTCTTTCCGTTCTGACCTTTCGCTGGAGGCAGCCGGAAGATTTCCTGGAGTCTGATGATCGGGAGAATTCGATCTCTGAGCTTAATCATTTCATTGTTTTCAACAGTCTCGATAGCGTCCCCGGAGACAATGAGTGTCTCCGAGACGGCATTGAGCGGTATGCCGTAGACCTGGTCCGAGCAGGAGATCAGAAGGGCCGGCATAATGGCGAGGGTGATGGGGAGACTGATGGTGAAACAGGTTCCTTTACCAACCTCTGTTCTAATGTCAATCATGCCGCCCAGCGCAGCGATGTTCTGCTTGACCACGTCCATGCCCACGCCGCGCCCCGAAACTTCGCTGATCTTCTCTGCGGTGCTCAGGCCGGGCATGAAGAGGAGGTTCATGACCTGCTCTTCGTCGAGGATTTCGTCTTTCCCCACCAGCCCCTTTTCCAGGCCCTTGGTGAGGATCTTCCCAAGGTCAATCCCGTCTCCGTCATCCTCTACGTCCACGACCACGTGGCTCCCTTTCTGATAGGCCCGCAGCTCGATGGTCCCCAGGCGCTGTTTGCCGGCAGCTTGTCTTTCTTCCGGCGATTCGATGCCGTGATCGATGGCATTTCGAATGATATGCATCAAGGGGTCAGCGATTTCTTCTATGACCATTTTGTCCAGCTCTGTATCCTCCCCGCGGGTGATAAAGGCGATCTCCTTTTTCGACTCCTTCGAGAGTTTACGGACAATGCGGGAAAGCCGATTGAAGATCTGGCCGATGGGTATCATGCGGACGTCCAAAACACCCTCCTGCAGTTCGGCGAGTTTGCGTTCCAGCGTCTCCATCGGCTTTTGAAGCTCTTCCGTCAGCTGCGAGAGCCCTTCTTCCTTTTTCATTTCCCGAACGTTTCCCTTGAGCAGATTCTTGCTTTGAATCAATTCGCCGACCACGTTCATCAGGGCATCGAGCTTCTGGATGTCAACACGCACGGTCTTGGTCAGACCTTTGACATCCTTTCCGAAACTCATGGGCTCCGCCGGGGTTTCCGGAACCTTCACCGGCGGCGTCCGCGGGGGACTGGAGGGCCGCTTCATGTATTCAATCTCAGTTACCTTGGCGTCATAGGGGGAGACGCTTTTTTCCACATCGGTTTTGTTCTTGGGAGTTCCTATGATCAGATTGAATTGGATGACCGCCTCCGGTGCTTGGCCGGTGCTGGGAAGGGTCGTGATGATCTCCCCGATCTCAGAGAGGGTGCTGGAGAGGGCCTGAAGATCCTGGTCGAAAGTGAGGAGACTGAAAGAAGCCGTAATTTCCAGAATGTGCTTTAATTGTTCGACGTTTTCCTGGAGCCGGTGTTCCTCATACTCAGTCAACACCTCGCGGATCCGTTCGGGGAGGTTGAGCGGGCCCGGGAGGGATCCCGCTTCTCCAGGGCTTGCGCCATCGTTTTGAAGCACGGCATTGATCTGCGCCATGGTAGGGGAGATATCCCATTCATCATTTCCTGATGCGCCGATTTTTGCAAAGATTTTGTTGAGTGTTTCAAGACTGGCAAAGAGACAGTCCAGAAGGGATTCGTTGAGTTTCGCCTTGCCGAGCCGGAGAGCGTCGAGCATGTTTTCCAGGTGATGGCTCAACTCGGATACTCTCGTGAATCCGAGCATGCCCGACAGCCCTTTCAGAGAGTGGGCGCCTCGAAAGATGCTGTTGACTGTCTCGGGATGAACCTGAGATGTCTTATGGTCTGCTTCCAGTTGTGTCAGGAGGTTACCGATATCTTCGAGGAT
>CAYUBU010000004.1:0-8499 GCA_964443105.1 uncultured Nitrospirota bacterium | reverse complement strand
GCCCATTCCATGAGGTGGCTGCTCCACCAGTCAGGATTGAAGATCGACCGGGAGACATCAGCCATATGGCCGTAAATCTCCCGGCCTTTTTCTTCTATTCTTTTTTCAAGTTGACCGTCGTCGTGGGTCACTGGGATCCGGTCCCCTGCCACCGGGGGCCGACGCTATGCACTCTTTCCCAGGGGCATGACGCCGTCCCTGCGGCCCTATTCGGTGTTTGCGGTTTCCTGGACAGAGAATTCCCCTGCATCTGCCCCGAGAGGCTCTTCCCGGTAGGGAACCTCCGCTGGGAATGCCCGGGCCGAGCCGATGCAAAATTCCAGGCAAGGGATGTTTGTGCGGATACCCCAGGTCGAAGCGATTCAGCACCGGATCATTTCTCAGGGAGCAGGCTGTTCCGGCCTAGAGTGTGCCGAAGAGGTCGCTTTCCCGAACCATGAAGAGGGTTTCCCCTTCAACCGTGAATTCCTCAACGCCGTATTTCCGGAAGAGCACCTTCTGGCCCTTCTTGACTTCCGTTTCAACGAAATGTTTCTTTCCTGTAGGCCGCCCTTGTTTGTCCAGCTCTTGCTCCAGCCGCCCTCGTCCTGCCGCCAGAACCGTTCCGCGGGTCGCCTTTTCCTTCGCCGACTCGGGGATGACGATCCCGCCGGGGCTCTTGTCCTCAGTTGATGATGGGCGAATCAGAACCCAATCGTTAATTGGCTGTATCTTCATGAAAGTTCCTCCTCCAGTTGGTTTTCCTTCTGCCTCCAAAAGAGCGGTCAGGGTAATCAACATACTGGAAATTCAAGTGGATGGCAAGCCCGGGCGCTGGAAAAAGAGGTTGATTCCTGGGGGCGTCCCTGATATCATTCCCAGCCAGTTACGACTCGAACCAGCGGTTGCCCGTCCGCCGATCCTGCGATTCACGGTCGAGGCTGTTCCGGGCCCGCCCATGCCAATCGATCTAATGGAGAAAGAGGCTTTATGGTTTTGTCGCCGATGTTTATTCTCACCCTGCTCCTCACCTGCCTGCTCCAATCGGGCTGCGGGAGCAAAGAGAGTGCTCAGGTGGCCACGTCGTCCGGCGGGGCCCCTCAGGAGGCCGGCCTCACGCAGCCGGGAGATACGGCCGACAGTGTCGTCGTTGCTGCCGAGGACGGGGCCGTTGTGGCCCGGATCAACGCCGCTGAAATCAAGGGGAAAGAACTGAACCGGGCAGTGAACACCGCCCTGGAGCAGAACCCCCACCTCCGTTCCATGATTGGCTCCGATGATCAGATGGGGGAGTTCGTAAACAGCGTCTTAAAACAACTCATCAGCACGGAACTCTTGTTCCAGGAAGGTCAACGGTTTCCCCTGGAAGGGCTCGACGACCGGGTACAGGAACAATACGACAAATTAGTAGCCACCTTCCCGAGCGAAGCGGAATTTCGCGCCGCCCTGCAGGGCGAGGGAATGGACGAAGCGGGGCTGCGGGCGCAGATCAGCAAAGGCGTCCAGATCGAAAATCTCATTGACCAGAAGGTGAGAAAAGGAATCGCTGTTTCCGAAGAGGAGGCAAGAGACTTCTACGAAAAGAACCAAGCCCAGTTCATGTCCGGAGAGGGCGGTCAGGAGAAAGCCGTTCCCTTTGATGAAATAAAAGAGAAGATCCAGCTCTACCTGGAGCAACAAGCCGTTCAGGAACAACTGGCAGCCTACGTCGGTTCCCTGGAGAGCGCGGCCAATGTGGAAGTTTTTTTGAAATAAGTCGGCCGCTACCGGCGAGCCACGAAACAGTAGAGCAGCAGCAAAAAAACAGGGGCGATTAACTCAGCGGGAGAGTGCCATCCTCACACGGTGGAAGTCGCCAGTTCGAATCTGGCATCGCCCACCATTTCCTACCTAAATTTTTTCTGCCTTTGTGAGTGGAAGCATATTTTGGCACCAGTGCCTAAATATGCTTCCAACGGTCTGGGGAGTTCTTCCGGAGGCTTCTTCGTCATATCAAGCCAACCACATGGCGATGACGGTGTTCGTGCCGGAGAAGGAGCGCAGGGGACGAATGCACTTCTTCCGCGGTAAAGAGGATTGGCTCACTGCATTCGCAGTCACCCCGAGTACCTTGAATTTGAAAGACTCATGGCCCCTATTGGAACAGTTGCGTTGTGCCCTTATTTCTGTAACAATTTGAACGACACAGGCCGATGCGGCCCGTGTCATTGGCGCAATAGGGTCCGACGAGAATTCCAGTGACCGCTCAAGGAGGACAGCATATGGGACTAAACGCATATTTCGAGGAGAACAAGGGCGTGGGGGTGCTCTCAACGGCCGATGGAGAGGGGAAGGTTGACGCCGCCATTTACAGCCGCCCTCACATTCAGGACGATGGTACGGTGGCATTCATCATGCGGGACCGGCTGACACATCGCAATCTTCAGACCAATCCCCACGCGGCCTATCTCTTTATGGAGCAGGGGCCGGGGTATCGGGGCAAGAGGCTCTTTCTCACCAAGGTTCGGGAAGAGGAAGAGACGGAACGGGTTCAGCAACTGCACCGAAGATGCACCTCTCCCGAAGAGGAGGCGGCCAAGGGTCCCAAGTTCCTGGTCGTTTTTAGACTCGATAAGGAACTGCCGCTGATTGGTGCCGGGGAGACATAAAGCTTCTTGGGGCCGCTTCCTGGGGTCGGACCAAGGGGAGTAATTGATGATGATTAATAATCACCATGGTTCACTATTTCATTGCTTGAGTGATCAGCAGGCGGATTGCCTTTTCTTCATGACCTAGCTGATAGGGATCCCTGGATGCAAAGAGGACCATGTAGAGGATATAATCTCCCTTCGGAAGGCCCCTTTCGGTCTCGACACGAAATCCGGCTTCCGGTTCGGATCCTGGATAATCTTCCGGGGCATTGCTGCCGCTGGGATCATTATTCAGGAAGAGGCTCACGGTGGAGTATCGGGCGACCTCATCGGGCAGCTGAATCAGGCTGAGCAGGGTGCCCCCGCCCCCCTCTAACACAATCCAGCGTTTATCAAGGGCCGCCTCCACAAAGTCTTCCCGGGCCTTCTCTGTCCCCAGGTTGACCGGGGGGCGTGGGTCGGCAAAGAAAGCCCGTTTGAAGGGATTTCCACGGTAATCGGCGGTCAGCAGCAAAGAAGCGCGATCGACCAGAAACCGAAGGGAAAGGAGCAGCGGTATTTCCGCATGTTCGGGATAATAGAAGTGGTCACAGTTTATTCTGGGTGTTTTAAGACCCAGAGGCAGGCGAACGTAATTTACGCTTCTCCAGAGCGTCCGCACGGGACCGTCGATATAGCCTTCAAGAGATCCCCCAACATCCTCTTCGTTAAAATGGAAGGAAGATTTGATAAAGCCTACCCTCATCTCCGCCTCCCCCCGAACCTTGAAGCGGTCCATCACACTTTTTCCGGCAAGAGCCATATCCTTCAGGACGGCGATATGCTTCTTCGAATAGGCCAGTTCGTAGAATGGCGATGCGATTCTACGTTCCTTCAGTGAGAACCGCATGTAGCGCACACTGGAAAGGGGCGGCGGGGCAGCATCGAAGTAAGCAAGATAGGCCCAACCCTTTTTGCCCCCCAGAGGATCTTCAACTTCGATCTCCCAGGTATCGCCAGCCTGAAGCAGCTGCCCCGAAGGAGAACCCCGGCCGCCGACATCTTGCGCCAGAAAGATCAGAAGATCATTATCATCCAGAATCTTTTCTCCCGGGGGGTCCTGATCGTCCGAGGCCGCATCGCCCTTGAGGGCCACATCCCACACCCAGTCATCACCCGAGTCCCTCTGGTCAACCTGAAAAGGAATGGCCTGGAGCACCCCTGCCCTGTATGCGAACAACCGAAGTCGACCGATCTCTTTTCCTGACAGGTCAGCAATTTCGTTTCCGGTAATGATAATCGGGTCGGCTGTCCGGGAAAGCGTCTTCTGCAAGAGGGCCTCGCCACCGGGCAAGGCAAAAATAACACCGGGCAAGTACAAGAGCGAAATGGCTGCTGCTGTCCACATCCTGCATCCGACCATGTGACCGTCTCTTTACCTGTCGAGTGAATAAGTCAACAACGTCTGCTTCTGGGGTTCGTTATTCCGTATCATGTTCCCGGCCCTTTCGAGGGAAACGATCTTCTTGTTTTCGTAGAAACTATAATCGATCCTGTCTTTGTAAGTCAAACGGTAGGAATGGCAGGCGTCGAGGTCACCCAAGAGCTTGTTGGCTTCGCATGGATTCGCGGCAATGAGTTCTGTCAAGAGGTCCTGAAGCTCTAATTTGATCTTTGGAGTGAGTTTGTCGATATCCCTTCTCCAGAAAATCAGTAAAGGGGACCCCTGTTGGGATTCTAGTCAAACCATTGGAGAAACAGCTACTCGGCAGGCATTGCAGAGATAAGACTTACTTCAAAGATCAAGGTACTATTCGGACCGATTTTTGAACCGGCGCCTTGCTCACCATAGGCCAGACCCGGGGGAACGAAGATCAGCCACTTGGCCCCTTCCTTCATCAGCAGCAAAGCCTCTTTCCAACCCGCGATAACCTGGTCGGTCTGGAAGATGGCAGGCTTGTTCCGGCTGTAGGAGCTGTCGAACTCGGAGCCGTCGATCAGTTTACCGCGATAGTGAACCGTGACTTTATCTCTTGCCCCCGGTGTCCTGCCGAACCCTTCCTCAATTACCTTGTACTGGAGGCCGCTCGCCAGGGTCACGACCCCTTCCTTCTTGCCGTTTTCGACAAGGAACCTCCGGCCTTCAGCGAGGTTCCTTGCTGCTTCTTCCTCCTTCTTCTTCTGTGCGGCTGTGACCGTTTTCTGCAGATCCACCAGAGAGGTGCGCATTTCCTCCATGGTCATGAGCGGCTCGTTCCCTGCCAGCGCATCCTGGATCCCTTTGAGTACCAGTTCCGGGTTGATGTCCACGCCCTGGCGCTTGAAGTCGCCCCCCATCTGGTACCCCACACTGTAGCTGACCCTGACCTTTGCGTCCGACAGATCCAGCTTCTCCCCTGCTGAACAGACACCCCATAACAACATCACATTGAGGATAGTGAGAACCATACATTTCATCGCGAAGTCTCTCTTCTTTGGCTATTGATTCGAACCCTAGGTTATCACCAGGGCGAACGGGCGCTAATTGCCCGACGCCACCGAGATCAATTCCACATCGAAAAGGACCGCCCTTTCGGCAACCGGTCCCCGCTCGCCGTAGGCGAGATCAGCCGGAATAAAAAGCTGCCATTCGGCGCCTTCCTTCATGAGTTGCAGGGCCTCGCTCATACCCTTGATCACGGCGCCTACATGGAAGGTCTGGGGCGTCTCTTTTCCCCGGCGGGAGTTGTAGAACTCCCGCCCGTCAATGAGCGTCCCGCGGTAGTGGACCGTAACGGTGTCATCGGCCTTTGGCGTCCTTCCCGTACCTTCCTTAATGACCTTGTACTGCAGTCCACTGGGCAGGACAACCACCCCTTCTTTTTTTTCGTTCTCAGCGAGGAACTCCCTTCCTTCCCCACGATATTGCTCGATAGCGGCCTGTTTTTGTTTCCGCTGCTCGGCCTCAATTTTATTCTTCATCTCCAGAAGTGTGGACTTCATCTCCTCCGGACTGAGCCGAGGCTCTGCTGCCGACAGGGCGTCCTCGACCCCTTTCAAGAAGGCTTCGGGGTCAATGTCTGTGCCCTGCTGGCGTAAGTCGCCGCCGATCTGGTAGCCGACACTGTAACTGGCCTGGTCTTTCTCTTCCTTCGGAACCAGTTTTTCCCCTGCAAAACAGGGGCCGTATGAGACGGCAAGACTGATCACTACGGTAATCATGAGAATATTCTTCATGTCGATTCTTCCTGCTGGATTGAGCTATCGTCACGTAGATCCAGCGATAGCGTATTCGGTATTATAGTTCATCATGGGCCCTGTACCAAGGAGTTTTCTTCACCCCCATGCGTGCCGGAACTCTCTTCTACGTCGCTCACCAAGGGGGAAGGGTTGCTCCAAAAAAGAGGGCCGCCCCGCTGATGGGCGGCCCTCTTTCTCAGGTTACAGGTTACTGCAACCCCTTACGGCACGTCAGGGCAAGAGTCCGTGTTCGCGTCCGCGTCTACGCAGTAGGGCCGCATCATCTCATTGTCCTCGTGTTCGACGATGTGGCAATGCCAGACATAGAGACCGGCGATGTCGAAGGTGGCCTTCAGACGGGTCACCTCGCCGGGATAAGCGATGACCGTGTCCTTGAAGCCGGTCTCATTCGCCTCCGGAGGCGTCGGCGCGCCCACCGGCAGCATGGTCACCGGGTCCAAAAGCTGACGATTCAACACCTGATACCGGACCAGGTGCAGGTGGATCGGATGGCCATCCACGGTCAGGTTGTAGATGTCCCACTGCTGCGTATCACCCTGCAGGGGCCGCTCGGTCATGGGATCGGACCACAGCAGCGGTGTGGTTGCTCCCGTGACGGGATCGAAGGTCCCCAGCAAAGCGGCCTTCGGGGCCATGGGCACGCCTATTCCTCCACAAAGCGGAGGCACTTCGCCGGGTACTTCCTCGACGTTGCCCTCTGCATCCGTGGTGACGCAGAGCGTCGCCGACTCCTCCTCGTTGAGGGAGAGGGTCTTCGTGGCGGCAATCGGTGCCGTGTTCGCGGGCTCGGCGTTCAGGACCAGCTTGTAGGGGTCGGTGGCAGGGGTCGCACCGGCCGGATCCGTGTCACTCGCTCCATTCAGAGCGGCATTCACCACGAACTCCATTACCTGGCCCGTGGTGCCGGGGTCCGCCGGGATGTCCGGGAAACCGCCGAAGGGGGCATCCGGAGCGGTGTTGATCATCCGGATGACGGTCCCGTCAGCCAGACCTCTGAAGTCGACGATCACGTCAGCCCGTTCGGCGGGACCCATGAGGAGGGCCACATACCTATTGGTTTTGACAGGACGGCCGATCTTTCCGTTGCCCCGCAACGGCGTGGCTTCCCCTCTATTGATTCTTACCACCTGAGGCAGGAAGCCCTGGTCGCCCCCGATCTGGAAGAAGGGGATGCTCCCTGCGGGCATGTTCGGGTTATTGTTGTTCATTTTGTTCAGCGCCAGGTTGAGGAACCGCGAGTTGCAGCCGTTCAGGAGCCGCAGACGGTACTGGGCCGGCGCCACTTCTATTGTAGGCCAGCTCACACCGTTGACCACCATCACGTTGAAAAATGCCTCGGGATTCCAGATGGGGGCGATGTCGGATCTCCCGTCAGTTCCAGTAACAGGATCCGGAACAAAGGGGATCTGGAGCTCGCCGGTCCCGGGCGGGAACTGCCCGTCTGCGTCCGTGCCCTGCACGTTAAGCCCCTCGAAGAAGGCCCTGTTGTCCGGGTAGAACAAAGAGCCGTCCTCATTGAAAGACCTGTCCTGGATCACGACCGGGATCTCGCGGATCGAATTTCTGACCGGATCACCCGGGGTGTTGAGTGGAAGAACCCCTTGACCAGCTATCGGCGCAGGTCCCGGAAGCACGGCGGGCATCATCTTTTTTTTGTTTTTTTGAGTAATGGCACCGTCATACATGCCACCCCGGATCAGCCAGAAGCCAGCAGGCCCTGCGTATACATTAAGCCGGGTCATGCCCAGCGTGTGATCGTGATACCAGAGGGTGGTCGCGGGCTGGGTCTGAATATACGAGTAATCGGCATAGCCGAGATTTCCCGGATTGTTTTCCGTCGCGTCATCAAAGAGCGTGCCGCTCGACTCATAGAGAAGCGGATCAACTCCCGCCGGCAGCCACCAGGCCTCTGGATAGCCGTCGCTGTGGGGCTGAACGTGGGCACCGTGGACGTGGGTCACGATGGGCACTGGCCCGGTGTAGGGTGTCGGCTCCAGTGTCGTGCAGTCCTTGGTTTTGGCTGGGTCCATACAAGGCGTGGGTCCCGGATTGGCCCAGTGTAGGGTCTGGTCGACCACCGGCCCCAGCAGGTGCGGCAGGGGATTCCCTCCGGCGTCCACCAGATCGTTGATCCACCGGACGTCGACCGGGTCGTTTGCCGTGGTCTCGATGGTATAGGCCGGGTAGTTGAACTGTGAATTAGGATCGGGAGCTGCTACCTCAGGCACAGCATCCTCCGCCGGCCCGTAGCTCCAAACCGTGGTCGGCGGTAAAGGCGCCGGCAGGATCTGCTGGTCGAACTGCCTCACCGCGATTTCGTACTCGTTGGTGGAGTTATCGCCCGCCTTATCCTTCATCACCGGCGGGATGACCAGCGGCGTCACATATTTCGGGATCTCGAGTGGATCCAGCGTTCCGCCGGGCAGAGGCTCGGCAAAGACACTTGGGACACTCGCATTGAGCAGGATAAGAAATCCCGCAAAAACAATCAAACACAGAGAGAGAAAAAACCTGACTACTTTCATTTGATTACTCCTTATTTGAAGTTCACCAACCCTAATAGGAGATACAGGAGAATACCGGACTTCTCGCAATCACCCCCTCCCATCCGGCTTTGCTCAATTCACCCCTGCTGTCCTAGTCATGAGATTTAGCATGTCAAACTACACAT
>CAYUBU010000003.1:0-11463 GCA_964443105.1 uncultured Nitrospirota bacterium | reverse complement strand
TCTCCCTCCCTCGATGAGGACAATATGCTGTTCCTTGGGGGCACCATCGATCGGTACGGTTCCACGAATCCACGTAATGTAGGAAGTAAGCAGCTGGCCTGTTGCATTGCGCGGTAACAGCCGGGTCACTTTGATGGCATCTTCCATATTGCGTACGAGCTTATGGATGCCTGCGAAAACGACATGAACCTTCGGCAGTGTGGCACACAGTCGAGCATTGCCTTCATTGGTCACCAGACCGATGCCACCGGTGTTCGCGATAAGGAAGTTGGCACCGGTCATCCCTATGTCGGCATTGAAATATTCTTTTCGCAACCGATCCCGCGCTACATCCACCAGGTTCCTGATCTCCGGCGACAATTTTTGGCCCGTCTCTTTGCTAAAAAGCTCAGCAACCTCTTCTTTGAACATGTGGATCGCGGGCATCACCATATGGCTCGGGCGCTGACCGGCGAGTTGAACAATCCATTCTCCCAGATCTGTCTCTGAAGCTCGAATGCCCGCTTTTTCCAAGGCTTTGTTCAAGTGGGCTTCTTCGGAAACCATGGATTTGGACTTTGCAATCAGCTTCGCATTTTTCTGCCTGGCCAGATTGATCACATAGTCATTTGCTTCTTGGGTATCTTTAGCGACAAAGACCTTTGACCCCGCAGCCTCTGCATTCCGGATGAACTCAGCCATCAGTTCTTTACGATTCACCCTGACTTCATCCTTGATATGGGCGAGCTCTTGACGCATCTGCTCAAAATCAAGTCCCCGAAAGGCGTTTTCACGGGCGATCAGGTAGGCATCTCCGAAAAGGTGCAGGGCTTCGCTCAGTTTCGGGTTGTTGATCGCGCGCTCAACACTCTTTTTATATTCGTCCTGGGCAGCCATATCGGCTCTCCTAGTTCTCCATCAGGTCGCTGGAAATGCCCTTCACCACCAGGATATGGAGTTCCCGGGGGCCATGGCAGCCGATGGTTAATACACGCTCAATATCCGCGGTGCGGCTCGGACCGGTTATATAGGCCACGAACCTTGGCTCAGCCCCCGCATGGATGTCACTCATTGGCCCTGCGGCCGCAAGATTGTCCTTTAAAATGGTTGCGGGGTCAACCAGGACGAAATGAATTACCGGCAAGGTGGTCGCAAGACGAATATCTTCGGCCGTACTCTCTAAAACTACAGTCCCGGTATTGGCCATAACAAAGTTACAGAAGGTAACACCGGCAGCGGGTTCATAACCGGCCTCTCTGAAGTCGCCTTCGAAGACATCAACACCAGACGCTGTAAGCCGTTTTTTTAGATTGTGTTTTTTTTCCAGGGGTGTTTCGGGGACAAGCGTCCTTCCGCTGGATTGTTCACGGACGTAGACAGCGACGTCCTGCAGGCTGTCCACCTCTTTTACCACAGACCCGACACGACTGGCGGCTTCCATAAAGCGCGCGAGATGTGCGTGGTCGTTCATACGCTTACCCCCTTCTGGGAACCCGTCGGGAAGACATTTTTACCCAGGCTGGTCCAGAGTCGTGAAATACATATCAACCATACGATAGAAAAGGACCTCTCTCATTGCCGCCAAAGAAGAGAGCCGACGGCCATGTAACCAGTGATGGGAACACACGGAGGATGGCAAGTTCGAGCACCTGCAGGAGGACCAAGGGGATAATACCATTGTCCCTGTTTCCCATCGTAGGACCAACCGGTGCCACACCCCTGAAGTAGCATCATCTAAGGGGGGGGGTCAGAAAGGACGTTAGCAGGTTAGCACACAGGAGGCGGGTACTGTCAAGTTTCTCCTGCAGATTTTTTGAGCCCGGATAGAGAACCCCAGGGGAAAGAAAAAGAGACAGACACCCGCGGAGGATCAGACGGCGGACGACGGAGTAACAGAGGACAGAGGACGGAAACTTCAAAGGGCCGAAGGCAAAAGTTCAGAAGACGGAGAAAACAGTCGGCAGTGAGCAGTGGGCAGTAAATGCCCAACACCCCTTTTGATTTTTACGGGGACAAGGCCTCCTCTGCGCCCTCTGCGTCCTCTAGCGAGCCTGGCGAGCGGGCGGTGAAACAGTTCTTCGACTTGGGAGCTTTAAAGGGGCCTGACCCCTTTTTGCTTTTTCTGGTGAACTACAGGTTCAGAATATCAGAGCGAACTCTGTTTCCACGGAACCAAAATTATTAGGCTGACAAACTCTGACTCCTAGATTCATGCCGGAGCATGAATTTTCATGCATCTAAGCCCGGACCCATAACATACAAAACCCTAACAGCCTTTAATAGAGTCTTTATATCGCATTGTTTATTATAATAGACTTTATTTCAGCTATTATATATTATAGCTTGACATATGTTTTTATTTACATATAATAGACCTTAATAAGGCTCTTATATTATACTATCCTTATTAATAGACTATTAGGAGACTATTATGGATTTTTACTCCATGACGGATAAAGGGATTGAGACTGAGATTGGCCGTCGCATCAAGTCTCTTCGCCTTCGAAAAAACATAACACAGCAGCAGTTGTCGAAAGCCACCGCTTTGTCGCTCAACACCATCAAGTCCCTTGAATCAGGAAAAGGAAAATTGATTACTCTCATCACGGTCCTGCGGGAACTGGGAGCCCTGGATTCATTAGACGGCTTTATTCCAGAGGTCTCAATCAGTCCATTACAGCTGGCCAAACAGAAAGGTATAAAACGCCGGAGGGCATCCGGTAAACGAGCCAAGACCGGCTCCAAGGAGAACACAGAATGGTAGATCGGGTTGATACAGCAGTCATCAAGCTTTGGGGCACTAAGGTCGGTGCGGTTTCATGGCTCAATGACCGCGGCTATGCTGTCTTTGAATACGATCCCGCTTTCCTGAAAAAGGGACTCGATATCTCTCCCATACATATGGGAGTGGATGAAGCCAAAGAGACTGGCGGGATTTTTTCCTTCCCCGGCCTGAACAAAGATACTTTCCTGGGTCTGCCCGGATTACTTGCAGACGAGCTCCCCGATAAATTCGGGAATGCTATAATTGATTCCTGGCTGGCTCGAAGCGGACGTGATGCGGACAGCTTTAGTCCGGTTGAACGTCTTTGTTATACAGGAAAGAGAGGCATGGGGGCCTTAGAGTTTTACCCCCCCATAAACCGGTTTCTTGATCGTTCGGTTCCCGTGGAAATTGCAGAACTTGTTGATCTGGCGCAAGAGGTCATGACTCATCGATTAGCTCTTGATGTCGGTATCGGCAATACCGAAAAGGAAAACACTGAAGCAATCATGGATATCCTCCGTGTCGGCACGTCAGCGGGAGGCGTACGTCCCAAGGCCGTCATCGCCATGGATGATAGCACTGGGAAAGTAGTATCCGGCCAAGCAGATGTGCCGGACGGCTACGATTATTGGATACTAAAATTTGATGGCGTTCGCGATCTCGAGCTTGGGGAACCCAAAGGATACGGCCGCATCGAATATGCCTACTATTTGATGGCAAAAGCCGCCGGTCTTGAGATGACAGAGTGCCGTCTGTTGGAGGAAAACCGGCGGGCCCACTTTCTGACCAAACGGTTTGACCGCCAGAACGGTAAGAAAATACATATGCAGTCATTGTGCGGCCTGGCCCATTATGACTTTAATGTTGCCGGTGCTTATGGTTATGAGCAGGCTTTTGCGGTGATGAGGAAATTGCGATTGAGCAAAGCCGACGCCATACAACAATACCGGCGGATGGTCTTTAATGTGATTGCCCGCAATCAGGATGATCACACAAAGAATATTTCTTCTCTGATGAATGAGGATGGCCGCTGGAAATTATCACCGGCCTTTGATGTCATTTATTCACACAATCCGTCCGGCAAATGGACCAACCAGCATCAAATGAGCATCAACGGCAAACGTGACCACTTTGTGCTGGAGGACCTTCTCACTGTGGGTGCATCGATCAGCATTCCGAAACCTTTAGAAATTGTCAGCGAAGTACGCAGTGCCGTGGAAAGATGGCCGGAGTTTGCCAATGAGGCCGGCGTCAGAAATAAGCGCATATTAGAGATTGCACGCTATCATCGCATGAATTTAGTGTAACACCCTTTGGGGTCACCCATTAAAAGACACCTGTGATTCCGCTTTCGTTTGAAAAATGAAAGAGTTTACATATTCATATTTTTCAAGATGTAGGCCCGAAGGGGGCACCGGCAATAATGAGAATCGCCCTTGGGGTACGAGTACTGGCACGAATGTGGTCTCTTCTCGAGGCATTTAGGATGAGCGTCAGATTCAACGGCTTCTGCCTTGCAAAGATTTTTTAGCCCAGAGGAGTAGCATTGCACATCCTTATCACATGAGATTTGCTTTGTGATTTCTTCGATAATTCTTATGTGTTCTTCTTTCAAAACGTACCTTTTAATTTTTCCCAAATCCGAAAAATAAGGCGGCGCACAGGCCAATCAAGACATAGAACAATAGCACAAAAAGCCCCATATCCCAACATACTAAACCTTGACCTTCTTTTCGCCTTCGGCTCCGCCTATTTTTGGCACGGGGACTTTTACCCCTCAGACTCTGCACCATGCCCGACACACACTGGGAATCCAAGTCGCTGTTTACCTCAGACCGACGAGGTATACCGTTGGCTTGAGCGCTTGAAAACAGGATAAAAACAGAGAAAAAGCCAACCATTTGTTATGAGATTATTGGCATCATCACTGAACCTTGACGAACCGTCAATTCGGAGGTATTCTGCCGATATTCTCGTGAAAACAAACCCCAATAATTCGTCAACAGCGCAGTCGCCTGAGCACCTTAATGGGCGACCCCAAAAAGGTTCCTCCGGTAAGCGGTGGGCGGTGACTGATTAAAGATGAGAAACGGTGGACCGTGAATCAGTCGACGGTGAGCAGTGGGCTGTCGTGGCAGTTACTCCCTATTTCTCTTTATTCAAAATTCTGAAGGTTTCTTCGTAGATCCTTTTGCGAGGCCCTATGGCCACAATATCAATCTGCTTTTGCCTGGAAATCCTGTAGACAATCCTGAACCGGCGGACGCGAAAACTCCGGAGTCCCGCGAGGTCATCTTTGAGCGCTTTTCCTTCATACGGGTCCTCCATAATCGTGCTCAGCGCTTTGCGGACTTTCTTCTTGAGATCAGGATGCAACCCGCGGAGCAGTTTGACAATGTCCTCGGGTGTTCTCAGGCGGTAATGGGAGGGTTTCATGGATGAACCAAGCGGTTTTCAGAAAGAACCTGTCCTGTGTTCAAGGAGCTTTCAATCAGCGCAATAGACTGGTGTCGACCGTCATGCACTATTTGAAAATCTCCTCCAGCGTATACAACTTGCTTTTCTTCTGTTTCAAAGCCTTGATGCCCTTCTTGATTTCATCCATCAGTGCGTCATCGGACATCACGGCAAGGGTCTCTCGCCAGCTCTCGAATTCGTCTGGGCTGACCAGGACCGCGACAGACCGGCCGTTCTTGGTGATCATCACAGCTTCATCCGTGGATTCCACGGAGTCTACCAGGGCGCTCAATTTCATCTTGGCCTCGGACAACGATAAAGTCTTCATCTGGATTAACCTCTATTCTAGTTGATCTGAATTCAGACTAACTTTAGCGGGGGCAGACGTGATTGTCAACCATAAAAAACCAGAGAAAGACCAGACGACGGACAAATACAGATGATGGAAGCCCTTGGTGGGATGGTCTTCGCTTTTCACAAAGGGTGGCCTTTCTCTGCGACCTCTGCGGTAAATTGCTTTTTGGAAAGAAAAGGGGACAGGCACCTGCGGAGCCAGTCCCCTTTTGTCCTTGAGCCTTTGCCCGGCTTCGCTTTCAAGCTACGCCGCGGCATTTTTTCTTCTCGGCTTGCCGAGAAGAAAGAATGGTGGAGGTGATCGGGATCGAACCGACGACCTCAGCGTTGCGAACGCTGCGCTCTCCCAACTGAGCTACACCCCCACAAAAACAGACGACAGAGTACAGAAGACAGAATACAGAATTCAGGGGACAGTTGTCAATATAGAGCACCGTAAAGACAGAAGACAGAGTACAGAATACTGAATTCAGAATACAGAAGTCAGAAGTCAGTACGGAGCACCATAAGAACAAGAGGCAGAATACTGAATTCAGAAGTCGGAAGTCAGTACACCATTTACGCCTCTTCCATCTCCCCCAGTATGGCTTCAACCGATTTCAGCGGATCATCGGCTCCGGTGATCGGCCTGCCGATGACGAGATAGTCGGCACCCTTTTGGATGGCCCATCGGGGTGTGGCGACCCGGCTCTGATCGTCCAGGGATGCTCCTTCGGGCCTTATCCCCGGTGTCACGATGACGAAATCGTCGCCGCAGGCCTCCCGGATTTCACTGATTTCCCGGGCGGAGGCGACCACGCCGTCCAATCCATCCGCCTTCGCCAGGGTCGCGAAGTGGCGAACCTGCTGTCCGATGGAGCGGCTGACGCCGAGGTCATCCCGGAGGGTCTCCTCGCAGACGCTGGTCAAGAGAGTCACGCCGATGATCCATGGACGGTTCAGCCCCTCCCGCTGGCACGCCTCGGAGACCATTTCGGTACACCGCTTCATCATGGTACCGCCGCCGGAGACGTGGACATTGAACATGAAGACCCCCAGGCGGGCAGCCTCGATCCCCGCCTTGGCTACGGTGGTGGGAATGTCGTGATACTTGAGATCGAGAAAAACCCGGCCGCCCAGATCGTGGATCTTCCGGATGATGGGAGGGCCGTACCGGGTGAAAAGCTGGTGGCCCACTTTAAAGGTGCTCAGCCGTCCCGAAAGGGCCTGTACCAATTCCAGGGCCCGCTCTTTCGAATCAAAATCGAGGGCGACAATGAGGCGGTCTTTCAGATGGTGTTCTTTCTGCTGTTTTTCTGGCGCCATGGTGGGCTCCCGCGCGGCCCGTTCGAGCCTGTAGAGTGAATGGCTATGGGCCCATGCCCGCTGCCGCTTCTGCGGGTTGGGTCAAGATATCAGATCCCTTCCGGGCTGTCAAAACCTATCCTCCGCCGGTCCCCTTCCAGTCAGACCACTAGGAAGGGTCCCTGTCCCTGGCATGGTGTCGGTTCCCTTTACAACTCTATCCATTTGTTTTGATTGAGTTTTTAACAATAACTGCCCCTTTGAACGTCTGAGTTGTGTTAAAGGTTGACAGTTTCCCCACAGACGCCTCACCGGACAGCCACCCCTTCAACACAATAATGCGCTTTCAATTCAATGACTTACCAGCAAAGGAATGAATTGGCACCTATCTTGCTCTGACAAACATTAGAAAGTTTGAATGTTGAGCCCCATCTCATCGTATATAGGGTAGGGAAAATGAAGACACCGATCGCCGGAGTACTCGTTACGCTCTGGGTATTACTGATTATCACTCTTTCTTTTGGGGACGGCATGGCCGATTCAAGTTTGCGACTCAATTCCCGGTCCATCGATCCGAAGGCAACGGTTGGCAACGGCTATGGCCGCCTGGTAGGGACGGTGATCGGGTTCCCGACAACCACCGAACCGCTGAGTCAGAGTGCCGGTGGTCAAGCGCTCTTCAATCCTGTCCCTGTGAGTGCCGGTGCGGCAGAAAGCGAGGACGTAGAGATCGGAACGGGGCGATTGAGGGTCCAGGAGCCGGCAACACTTGTTTTTCTCGGTATCGGTTTTCTGGTGCTCGCCGGTTACGGCAGGCGGCTCACCCATCGAAAACGGAAATGATCGGTTGTTGTGACAGATAAGTTGTGCCGCGGGTTTGGTTCCCGCCCCCGCATAAAAAGGCGGTTCCAGAATTTTTCGGTTTCCTGGGTAAAATAATGACCGCAGTTTGGAGGGATGAAATGAAAAAATATATAAAGACCGCGCTATTTTCCATCGTCTTCCTGCTGGTTATACTAACCTGCGTGAGCTACGCCTTCATGGGTGAGGGGCGCTTTTTCACCAATGAACCGGTCACGCTCTTCCTGCTGGGCATCGCTTTTCTGGCCGCCGCACACTACGTGAGAAAACTGACCCCTTCGAGCTGAACCGATCTTAAGACCCCTCCTATTCAAACAGAGCGATTTAATCAACGAGAAGCCCGTATAGGGGTTTGCGCGCTGCGGGTTTACCGTTCCGGCTGAAAGGGATTGGTCGGTCACCCAGTGGCGTCTCGATTTAACCCATGGCGCCACAGGGGAAGCTAAAGGATGGAAGCCGCCGACGAGACGGCGAGGTTGATGAAAAATTCGGGGAACAGGCCGATGGCGAAGACGGCAACCACCCCGACTAAAAGGATCGCCGACAGGGCCATGGAGACATTGAGGACCGGTTCTTCGGCGGGCGTTTCCATATACATCCGGACGATCACCCGCAGATAATAGTAGGCGGACACCGCGGAATTGAGCACCCCGATGACCGCGAGCCAGGTGTAGCCACTTTTGACGGCCCCCATGAAAATGTAGAATTTCCCGGCAAATCCCGCTGTCGGCGGTATACCGGCCAGAGAAAACATAAAGACCATCATGACAAAAGCCGACGCCGGGCTCACCTTGGCCAGACCGGTGAAATCGTCGTACCGGTCCCCCGTCATGCCGACTTTGTTGAGCAGAATCAGGACACCGAAGGCCCCCACATTCATAAAGGTGTAGACCAGCAGATAGAGAAGCACGCTGGAGATCCCGATTTCGCCGCCCACCACCACACCGATCAGGAGGTAGCCGGCATGGGCGATACTGGAATAGGCCAGCATCCGCTTGACGCTCGTCTGCCTTAAGGCGATGAAATTCCCCGTAATCATGGTGACAATGGCAAGCACCACGAAGAGGACCTCCCACTCCATGCGGATCGGCCCGAAGGCCATGGTGAAAACCCGAAGAAGCGCCGCAAATGCCGCGGCCTTGGGACCGACTGACATGAAGGCCGTCACCGATGTAGGCGACCCTTCATAAACGTCGGGGCTCCAGAAGTGGAAGGGCGCCGCCGATACTTTGAAGGCAAAGCCCACGGCCATCATGATGACCGCCAGCAGGGTCAACCCGGTCATCTCCCCGGCCTTCAGTTGGGTGGCGATGACCGGCAGGTCAAGACTGCCGCTTAAACCATAGGTCATGACGATCCCGTAGAGAAACAGAGCCGACGAGAAGGAACCGAGGAGGAAGTATTTGACCGAGGCCTCGTTGGATCTCAGGTTGCGTTTGAATAGCCCCGCCAGAATGTAGAGGGAGAGGGCCATCAGTTCCAGGCCCACATAGATGACCATGAGGCTGGTGCCCGAGACCATGATCATCTGCCCCAGGATGGCGATCAGGATGATGAAATAGTATTCACCGTAATGGTACTTCTCCAACTCCAGGTAGCGGACGGAGATCCCCATCACCAGCACACCGGCGGTACAGAAAATCACCTTGAAGAACTGGGCATAGGCATCAACGGCAAAGCCCGGGATCTGGGTGGCCACCTCCTGCCCAAGAATGCGGTAGCTTAAGATGCCGGCGATTACCAGACCGACGGCGCTCAAAAAGGCGAGCCTCCCCTTGTTCCACCTGGGCCAGACGAAATCGATGATCAGCGCCGAAAGAGCGGTGATGAGGACCACGATCTCCGGCGCGATGGCGACCAGATTGGGATAAGGCGGCAGTTCAATGGGCATAGTCTACTCCCGTCCCGGTTCAGGGATTCATGGCAATCTGAACCGCCTGCAGCGGTTCCAGCAGATGCCTCACCGAGGCATCGAGAATATCGAGAAATGGCGCCGGATAAAAACCGATCCAGAAGACCAGGATCACCAGGGGAAGCAGGGTCGCAATCTCCCGGACATTGAGATCGGAGAGGGTTTTGTTCTCTTCATGGGTAATCTGGTGGAATATGACTCTTTGATAAAGCCAGAGCATATAGCCCGCCCCCAGGATGATGCCGAAAGCGCCGACCACCGCGGCGATCCGGTACGGGGAGGCAAAGGCGCCGACCAGGATCAGGAACTCACCGATGAAGCCGTTGGTTCCGGGCAGGCCGATTGAGGCGAAGGTGAAGATGGAAAAGAAGGCGGCATAGATCGGCATGACCTTGGCCAGCCCGCCGAAATCGGCGATGAGCCGTGTATGGCGCCGCTCATAGACCTGCCCGACGATCAGAAAGAGGGCGCCGGTGATGATCCCGTGGTTGAACATCTGCAGAATCCCGCCGGAGACGCCCTGGAGATTGTAGGCGAAGATCCCGAGCATGACGTACCCCATGTGGGAGACCGACGAATAGGCCACGAGCTTTTTCATATCCTTCTGCATCATGGCAACCAGGGCGCCGTAAATAATGGCCACCGCCGCCAGGGTCATCATGATCTTCACTGTTTCCGGGCGGACGACTGTCGCGGG
Organism: uncultured Nitrospirota bacterium; assembly: GCA_964443105.1. GTDB lineage: Bacteria > CG2-30-53-67 > CG2-30-53-67 > CG2-30-53-67 > CG2-30-53-67 > CAYUBU01. The sequence goes on along the minus strand of CAYUBU010000003.1, from coordinate 1,152 downwards.
ACACATGGGAATGGCGAAGCGGAGAAATCCGTAGGTTCCCATCTTAAGCAGCACACCGGCCAGGATCACCGAACCGGCAGTGGGCGCTTCCACATGGGCATCGGGAAGCCAGGTGTGGAAGGGGAACATGGGGACCTTGAACGCAAACCCGAGAAAGAGGGCCCAGAAAACCCAGAACTGTATTTTAGGGCTGAATCCCGAGGCCGCCTGTGTGAGGGCCTGGATATCAAAGGTCATGGGCGTGCCGCTGTTCAGATAGAGCGTCAGGATGGCCACCAGCATGAGAAGCGAACCGGCCAGGGTGTAGAGAAAGAACTTGATGGCCGCGTAGAGCTTGCGCTTGCCGCCCCAGATCCCGATGAGGAGAAACATGGGAATCAGTTCCAGCTCCCAGAAAACATAGAAGAGGAAGAGATCGGTGGCCGCGAAGACGCCGAGCATGGCGGTTTCCAGCACCAGGAGCGCAATCATATACTCCTTGACCCGCTCGGTGATGGACGTCCAGGACGAGAGGATCGCGATCATGGTGAGGAGGGTGGTCAGAAAAATCATGAGGAGGCTGATGCCGTCCACACCGACGGAGTAGTGAATCCCCCAGCTCGGAATCCAGGGGACCGACTCGGCAAACTGCATCTCGTGGGTGCCCCGATCAAACCGGAGCACCGGGTAGAGGGAGAGACAGAAGGTAAGGATCGAGGTGAAAAAAGCCACCTGCCGGATCGCTCCCTCGTTCTTCTTCGATGTGAGAAGTATGAGCACCACCCCGAGCATGGGGAAGAAGGTCATGTAACTGAGAATGTTTTCGGTCATTCAGTTCGCCTTTATGTCAGCACGTAAAATCCGAGAATCACCACCACCCCCACCACCATGTAGAGGGCATAGTTTTCCACATGGCCCGTCTGGAGCTTTCTCATCTTTTCTCCCACGAAATTGGAGACGGCGCCGAAACCGTTGACGATGCCGTCGATCATCCCGGCGTCCACGATGTTCCAGAGAAAGGTCCCGAAGGCTTTGCAGGGGTTCACAAAGATCCGATCGTAGAGTTCATCCATATAGTACTTGTTCAAGAGTGTCCGGTAGGGACCGCCCAGGGCGGAGGCAAGTTTTTTCGGAACCGACGGGGCCACGAGATACATGAAGTAGGCCAGAGCA
>CAYUBU010000002.1:0-6624 GCA_964443105.1 uncultured Nitrospirota bacterium | reverse complement strand
GTCGTCGGAGTGGACCGTGCCGACAAGATTCTGGAAGGGCGGATCCTGGGGTACACCAACCGTTCCCTGGCGCGGACGGCGGCAAGCACGGTCAGCGAATACCGCCTCTTGGTGGCGATCGATCTGGTCGTCAAAGACCGTGCCGGAAAGATACTCTTCCGAAATCCATCGGCCCAGCTGCGGGAAGAATATTTTGCCTCCCCCGTGGTGGAGCAGAATGAGATCGCCGAAGCTGATGCCTTAAGGCTGGGGGCCATCGACTTCGCCCAGGACCAGGTCCGGAACATTCTGGATGGGATCAACTTGGGGCTTGGCAATGAACGTCTATGAGCCCGATGGGGAGCAGCTCAAGAAGCTTCTGCTGATCACCGAGGGCGAATTCCGATCGGCCAGGATGGCCATTCGGATTTTCAGCAAATTCCTCGAATCGGAGATCTATCTCATATCCGATCCTGCCCTGGCCGCCCAGGTGGACGGTGTGGCATACACCCCTGACGAAGTTTCCCAGTTGACCAAGGTCCATGGCGCCAGGGAACCTCACTACAAGGAGAGGCTGCAGAAGATTCACGACGCGAAGCGGATATTCAAAGGCCGAATCACCCCTCCGGATCAGGAGTGATCCGTCGGCCCGTCAGTCTCCTGTCTCGACTTCCTCTCTCCCGCCTGCCCCGTTAAGACCAGACCTCGGCTTTCTTTGTCCAGTCGCTTTGGGGGTACTTTTCCCGAAGTTCCTGAAAGGTTCTGCTCAGGTGTGACGCATCCTGGCTCGCCATGTAGTTACAGACGCCGGCGAAGTAGAGGGCTTCCGGCGCCGCCGATGTTTTGGGATAGGCTTCGAGAATCTGGCGGTAGGCTTGGTTCGCGTCTTCGAAGCGGCGCTGGTCGTACACCATCTTGGCGAGACCGAGCCTCATTTCCAGGATGAAATCTTCGGGAGACAAAAAGCCGGTGCTTCGGTGATGCTCCTGTCCATCGTGGTCGCGGATGACGATGGTCGGTGTCCATTGCACGTTAAAGGCCTTGAAGTGTTCCCGGCCTGTACTGGAATCGCATTTGATGGGAATAAAGCGGCTGGAGACGAATTGGATGACTTCGCTGTTGGGGTACGTAACCGCACCCATCTTTTGGCATCCGCCTCAGCCGGGGTTGGAAAAATCGATCAAAAGGGCTTTGTTTTCCTCTTTGGCCAGTCTTGCAGCCTCTTCAATATTTTCTTTCCAGACGATCTCTTTATTCATGATCCACCCCCTGTAAACCATATGTCCTATACTGCTCAACTCTACTGGCCCGGTCTCTTTCTGTCAAATCGTCAGTCGCCGGTCTTGCCCGGATATTTCATGAGTAAATCTCTGACGAGGCCGGCTTGTGAATCCTTGTTTTTCTGGTATGGTAGTTCCTTAATTGACCGGCGGTTCTTGCCCTTGACACCGGTCTTCCCTGGGGTACGAAATCCAGCAACCCACTTGAAAGATTCGAGGCGTTATGGACTGGCATGTGACTCATGAGCGTCAACTGCTGGAAACCTTCGGTACCGACCGGGCACGGGGGCTCACGGACACCGAAGTGGAGGCCCGTCTCCGCCGGTATGGCCCCAACGAACTGCGGGAGAAAAAAAAGCGATCCTGGTTCATGATGCTGCTGGGGCAATTTACCGACTTCATGATCCTGATCCTTATTGCCGCCGCCATTATTTCCGGCATGATCGGGGAGTTGTCGGACACCGTGGCCATCGTGGTGATTGTTCTGCTCAACGGCATGATCGGTTTCATTCAGGAGTTCCGGGCGGAAAAAGCCATGGCGGCCCTGAAAAAGATGGCCGCCCCTTCGGCACAGGTCGTGAGAAACGGCATGCCCATGACAATTGCGGCTGCTCGTCTGGTTCCCGGCGATGTGGTCATCCTGGAAGCCGGCCGGGGCGTTCCGGCGGACATGCGGCTCATGGAGGCGGTCCGGCTGACGGTAGAAGAGGCCGCATTGACGGGAGAGTCGCTGCCCTCTGAAAAAGAGACGGCGCCTCTTGAGGACCCGAAGCTTCCCATCGGCGACCGGAGAAATATGGCCTATAAAGGGACCTTCGCGGCCACCGGCCGGGGAAGGGGTGTGGTGGTGGCCACGGGGATGGAGACGGAACTGGGCAGGATCGCCGCCATGCTCCAGGAGGAGCGGGAGGTCAAGACGCCCCTTCAAAGGCGGCTTGCCGCTTTCGGCAAGAAGCTGGCCGTGGCGGTTCTTGTCATTTGTGCCTTTGTTTTCGCCGCCGGTGTCTTCAGAGGGGAACCACCCATGCTCATGCTCCTCACGGCCATCTCCCTGGCTGTGGCCGCGATACCGGAAGCCCTGCCCGCCGTGATTACCATATCATTGGCTCTGGGAGCCAGGAAGCTGGTGGCCCAGCACGCCCTGATCCGCAAACTGCCCGCCGTCGAGACTCTGGGATCGGTGACCTATATCTGTTCTGACAAGACCGGAACCCTCACGGTGAACCGGATGACCGTAGAGCAGTTCTACATCAATGGCCAGCTCGTTGCGCCCGGGGCATTGAAAGCCAAGGGTGGTGACGAGGGCCTTGCTCCCTTCTTTACCGCCTTGGCCCTCAGCAACGACGCCTGCCTCGATGCCGACGGCCGGATTGCCGGGGGCGCGACAGAGATTGCCCTCTATAACGCCGCGGAGAGACAGGGCTTCAAAAAGGGAGATCTGGAAAAGAAATACCCCAGGGTCGCTGAAATTCCCTTTGATTCTGAACGAAAGTGCATGACCACCTTTCACCGGCTTGCGGAGGGCTACGTCTCGTATACCAAGGGTGCCATCGATTATCTCATGGACCTGTCGGACACGATCATGTGCGGCGGGGAGGAAGGGCCGATCGATGGTGAGGCGATCCAACGGATCAATGAAACCATGGCAGCCAACGGTCTGAGAGTTATCTCCATCGGTATGAGAAAATGGGACGATCTTCCCGGGGATCTGTCACCGGAAAACGTGGAGCGGGGACTGACCCTCCTTGGGTTGGCGGGGATGATGGATCCGCCGCGAGAAGAGGCCCGGGACGCCGTTGCCCTGTGCAAGACAGCAGGAATCATTCCGGTGATGATCACCGGAGATCATCCCACGACCGCGAGGGTTATCGCCGAGCGCCTCGGGATTATCGATCGTGAATCGGACGCTGTGATGACCGGAAGAAAGCTTGAAGAGCTGTCTCTGGAGGCCTTCGAAAAACAGGTGGACCATATCCGGGTCTACGCGCGGGTGGCGCCGGCACAGAAACTGAAGATCGTGAAAGCGCTCCAGGACCGGGGCCAGTTTGTGGCCATGACCGGGGACGGCGTCAATGATGCGCCGGCGCTGAAGCGGGCGGATATCGGTGTGGCCATGGGGATTACCGGCACCGATGTGTCGAAAGAGGCGGCCCACATGCTTCTCCTGGATGACAATTTTGCAACCATCGTGAAAACGGTGAAGCAGGGACGGCGTATTTTTGATAATATCAGGAAATTTATAAAATATACCATGACGAGTAACTCGGGGGAGATATGGACTATTTCTCTTGCTCCTTTCCTGGGTCTCCCCATACCCCTTTTACCAATTCACATTCTGTGGATAAACCTTGTCACCGACGGCCTTCCCGGCCTTGCCCTTGCAGCGGAACCGGCCGAACGGGGGGTTATGAATCGCCCGCCCCGGCACCCAAAGGAGAGTATTTTTGCCCACGGCCTGGGTCCCCATATCGTCTGGGTGGGACTCCTCATGGGGTTTGTATCCATTTTTACACAGGCGCTCTTTATTGATGGCGAGCAGGCCCATTGGCAGACAATGGTTTTTACCGTGCTCTGTCTGAGTCAGATGGGGCATGTTCTTGCCATACGGTCGGAGCGCGAGTCCCTCTTCAGCCAGGGGCTTCTATCCAACAAGCCCCTCCTGGGCGCCTTTCTGTTGACCTTTGTTCTCCAGATGACGACGATTTACGTCCCCGCCCTGAATCCGGTCTTCAAAACAGAACCCCTTTCCCTGTACGAACTGGCGGTCACCCTCATCCTTTCATCCCTGGTATTTCTTGCCGTGGAGGTGGAAAAACTCGTGAAGAGGCGCCGTCAGGCGACATTGCCTGCCCCGTCATAAATCACGGGCTCTTTGGATTTGCCGGTGCTTTTGGTCCTGTCCCCGCCAGGGATAAGGCCGTGGAAATGGGAGTTGTAATTTCTGGGGGTTTTGTATTAATATTATCGTTTATATTACGCCGTCGTTATGGGGGCGATACTGATCCCTATATTCAAGACCGGCAGCGGTTGAAAAGACGCCCTCCATCCGCAAGAAAGAAGCTGTGAGGCGGCGGTATGCGGGTTGCAGTATGCCTATTCCGGTGTATCGATGATGGACGACGAAAGAAAAGCCTGTATTCGCTGCGGTACCTGTTGTCAGGGGAGTACACCCTCTCTCCATCCTGAGGACATCACCCTCATCGACCAGGGTGTCATCGCCCTCGGTGACCTGGTGACGCTGAGGTCAGGAGAGGTGGTTTACGACAATATCCAGGGGAAGGTCCGGGAACTGACGGAGGAACTGGTCAAGGTCCGGGAGCAGGATGAGAGCCAGGGGTGCCTTTTTTACGACCCCCGGGGCGCAGGCTGCGGCATCTATGACAATAGGCCCCTTCAATGCCGAACACTGGAATGCTGGAATCCGGAAAAACTGATCGGTCTGTTTGAAAGCCGAAAAATAAATCGGACCGAACTCATCGGTGATGACGCAATGAATGAGCTTGTCGCCGCCCACGAGGAGCGGGCGTCAGTCTCCCGTCTCAAAACGCTGCTCCTCAGCCACAGCGAGGAGAATAACAGAGAGGGAGACATCGTCGATCTTGTCAATTACGATCTTCACTTTAGGGAGTTTCTCGCCGGCAAACTCTCCCTCGGCGCCGGTGAGACCGTCTTTTATTTTGGCCGTCCCCTGCTGGAATGTATGACCGGCTTCGGCTTTGAAGTCTCCGGCAGCGGGAAAGAGGGCTTTTATCTGGTGCCCCTGAAAGACTAGGGGGGCGATGGCCCCCCGGGGCGGAGCGGGCGCCGCATTTTCTCGATCTGTTGCGCCGCCCTGTGTTAATATAGTAACTGATTGTGTTGGACTTTTTCGGGGGAAGGCGGCAGGGATGGGTTTGCAAATTCCGGTTTCAGCACTGGGCGGGGCGTTGTTTTTTCTCGTCACCCTGACGGGCATGGCGGCCGCCGACCTCTACGTCTATTCCGACGCCGACGGCACCATTCACGTGAGCCACGACAAACGGGGCAAAGAGGGAATGACCCTCGTTTCCACCTATCGGGAGCCTTCCAAGCGTTGGGTGAAAAAGGATTTTTCCCACTATCTCCCCAAGTACCAGCAGGAAATCGAGCAGGCATCGAGCAAGTATGGCGTGGAACCGGCGCTGATCCGGGCCGTCATCCTTGCGGAATCGGATTTTGATCCCTACGCCATATCCTACGCCGGCGCCCTGGGGCTCATGCAGCTGATTCCCGAAACAGCGGAGCGCATGGGGGTCGAAGATCCTTTCAATCCCACGCAGAACATCGATGGCGGGACCCGGTACCTGGGGAAACTGCGGGAAATGTTCGACGACATAAAACTCTCCGTCGCGGCCTACAATGCCGGAGAGAACCGGGTTGCCCGGCACGGCGGTATTCCGCCCATTCCTGAAACCAGGGAATATGTGCGCCGGGTTCTCGAATATTACGACAAGTTCAGGCGTCTCTCGCCCCAGGCGTCGAATAAGGTTTACCAGGTCTTTACAACCGATGGTTCCGTCATGATTACCACCTCCCCGTCACCCTCTCTGGGCCGCTAAATAACTGAAAATCGTCAAGATCCAGGCGTCAAAAAGTCTTTCCAAGACTCCCCGGATGGACTATAATTGGGTTATGGCTGTAGATCAAGTCCTATCCCAACGAACAGGGCGTCTTCGTCCTGTCGGAAGGCTCCCTGTGCTGTCAAACGAGAAACTTTTCGAGTTCTTCTCATTCTGGTCTCCGCACAAGCGGATCTCCTACGCCATCAACGGCGTATTCATGGGGTTAGGGGCGCCTCTCGGCTGGCTCCTGGTCGATATCGTCTTCTGCCTGCCGCCGGGTGAATCGATGATGGCTTTCGTCGTCCAGGAGATAACCCGGTCGACGCAGCAGATGCTTCTGTTCACCTATATGACCCTGGCTACGTCTTTGATCCTTAGTGTCACCGGATTTCTGGTGGGGCAGGCCCTGGACTGGAATCAGGAAAAGGTCGATCAGCTCGGTGAAGTCCACGAAACGATCAAGGCGCAGAAAAGGGAATTCGAAGAGCGTTTCGTCAGACTCCATGGAGATATGACCAACCTCTACCGGATTGGGGCCGATATTCAGCGTTCCATGAGTCCCGAGCAGGTTCTGGAATTGATCGCCGAAGGGGCCCATGGACTCCTCAATTTCGACCGGGTGAACATTTTTGTGTTGAATGAAAAGAAGACGCAGCTCGAATGCCGTGAATCCCGGGGGTACGAGCGGCCAATCGACTGGGAACTAACGGTTCCCCTCGCGAAGGCTTCAGGCATGCTGGCCCGAACCATCACAGAGAACAAAGTCTTCGCCGTTGAGAATATGG
>CAYUBU010000001.1:0-15471 GCA_964443105.1 uncultured Nitrospirota bacterium | reverse complement strand
GTCATGGCCAAGGTGATCGAGGAGCAGACCGACCTGGAAGTGGTGATCGATACGACACCGAAGCTGTTCCAGCCGGGCCAATGCCCCGACGCCGCCATCTACTGCGGCTGGTACAGCCTGGCTCAATATCGGGATGCCTTTGTCTGGCAGAAAGGAGCCGTCGGTTACCACGTGGCCAGCGCCGAGGCCCGTTCACTGCGGAATGGGAAGAAAGGATATTGGGCCCGGGAAATGATCAAGCGCGGGGTGGCGGCGACCCTGGGGCCCGTGGCGGAACCCTATCTTTCCTCCTTCCCTGCGCCCTCTCTCTTCTTCCCCCTCCTCATGAGCGGCAGGTATCAGCTCATGGAGGTCTTCGCCATGACCAATCCCTTTCTTTCGTGGCAGATCATTCTCATTGGCGATCCCCTCTACACCCCTTTCCGGGCAAAGCCGGCCTATCTCCTGCTCGACGGGCCCGCGCCGCCGGGCTAGTCCCACCTACTTGCAAAAGACTCTGAGGTGGTGTTAAATCAGGATGGAACAGGGGCAAGGGGTGCAGAAAATGGTAGTTGCGATCGGTGCCGACCACGCCGGCTTTGCCATGAAAAAGCGGATTGCCGCTTTTCTCCGGGGCGGTGCTTTCGAGGTGGTTGATCTGGGAACCCATGACACGGAACCGGTGGACTATCCCGATTATGCCCGGGCTGTAGGTTTGGCTGTTCAGGCGGGGTCGGCGGATCGGGGTATACTCATATGCGGCAGCGGCGTGGGTGCTTCGGTTGCGGCAAACAAGCTCGCCGGTGTGCGGGCTGCCGTCTGTCATGATACCTATTCGGCCCACCAGGGTGTTGAACATGATGACCTGAATGTGCTGGCCCTGGGAGCCCGGGTGATCGGAGCGGCGCTGGCTGAAGAGCTGGTTACGGCTTTTTTGGGGGCCCGGTTTTCCGGGGACCCGCGCCATGTGAGGCGGTTGAACAAGGTCAAATCAATGGAGAATTGAAACGGACGGCCCTCAAGGTGGGGCGTCATTTTTCCGGGTGATCCATGGCGACGGTTGTATCGGTCAATATCAGCAAAGAGAAAGGGGAGCGGAAGACGCCCGTTGCCAGTGTTACGATTTCGCCGGGCCATGGCATCGCTTCCGATGCCCATGCGGGCCCCTGGCACCGCCAGGTGTCGCTTCTCGCGTTAGAAAGTATCCGGAAAATGCAGGCGCTGGGGCTGGAGGTGGGGCCCGGCGACTTTGCGGAGAATCTGACAACCGAGGGGGTTGATCTTGTTTCCCTGCCCGTGGGCACCCGACTCCGTATCGGAATGACGGTGGAGTTTGAGGTCACCCAGATCGGCAAGGAATGTCATGACCGATGCGCCATCTATTACCAGGCCGGAGACTGCGTCATGCCGAAGGAAGGGATTTTTGCCCGGGTCGTGGCCGGCGGCGAAGTCCGGCCGGGGGACCTGATTCATCTCGATCAAGAGGCTGGCCGATGACCAAGGAAGGTGAAATTTCCCCGGGGGGCGGCGTGCAGGCGCCTTTCCGTGTCGCCCTGCTGACCCTGAGCGACAAGGGTTCCCGGGGTGAGCGGGAAGACGGCAGCGGTGCGCTGCTGCACGAGATGGTTGCCCGTCTCCCGGGGGTGGTGGTTTCCTACCAGGTCATTCCCGACGAGGCCGATCTGATTGAGCGCACTTTAAGAGCACTGGCCGACGGCGGTAACGTCGACCTGGTCCTCACAACCGGTGGCACCGGACTCTCACCCCGGGATGTGACGCCGGAGGCGACGCTCAAGGTGATTGAGCGGTCCGTGCCGGGCATGGCCGAGGCGATGCGTGCGGCGTCATTGGCCAAAACGCCTCACGCCATGATTTCCCGGGCTGTCTGCGGTGTGCGGAAGCAAACCTTGATTGTGAATCTGCCCGGGAGCCCCAGGGGTGTGCAGGAGAATCTGGAAGTGATTCTGCCGGCCCTGCCCCACGCGCTCAGCAAGCTCAAGGGAGATATGGCCGATTGCGGACAAGGCTGACGGGCTGCGGAGAATGGGCGAGGGGGCGGGTTTCTGCGGTGACAGCGGCGGATTAATCGGCTTTCATAGGAGGAAAATATCATGAGCTTTATTCAGAAAATCCTGATCCCGACTGACGGCTCCGAATATTCCCGATACGCCACCGAGTATGCCACGAAGCTGAGCCGCGAACTGAAGGCCGGTTTGGTTCTCGCCTCGGTTGTCGATGTTCGCTACGATATGTACGACGCTTACAGCGAGGTCCATTCGGTGGTCCAGATTGAGGAAATCATTCGGGAGCAGGTGACAAAATCGCTGGACCAGCGGGCGGCGGAACTGGAGGAAAAAGGATATAAAGTCAAAAAAATCCTCAAAGTAGGGGATGTTATTCATGAATTACTTGAGATTATACAGAGCGAGGCAATCGACCTTGTGGTCATCGGTACCCACGGGCGGAAAGGGTTCTCCCATTTTCTTCTCGGAAGCACGACAGAAAAACTGGTCAGGAGTGCGCCGTGTCCCGTACTCACCGTGCGCCCCCCTAAATAGTTTCCGGATGGAAACAATTTATTGTAACCATCCAGAGGTGAAGCGTTTCCGGATGGACACTAAATAGGCGTCTTGCCCCTGCCTTGATGCTTGCCATCAAGGGCAGGGCGAAGCCGATCCGGTCGGTTCCGGCACCCTTTCCCCTCACCTCTGGGATCAGAAATGATCTGAACAACCTGCTTCTATCTCTTCAAAAAATTGATTGATTCCCGATCAAGACTCGGCTAGAATACATGCTTTATTTTACCTCAGGGCTGCGCTTCAGGCGCTCGCCGCCGCGGGTGCGGAGGGCTGTGCGCATCCCATTTGACAGGGCCGGGACGATGGACAGTCTGAAAGAACTTCGAGAACAGATCGATGCCATTGATGAACAGCTTCTCGGCCTGCTCAACAGAAGGGCTGATGTAGCACTTGAGGTCGGAAAGGTTAAGTCAAAGAAAAGAAAGAATTTTCACGCCCCAAGAAGAGAGCAGGAAGTTCTGGAGCGGCTGGAGAAACTCAATAAAGGCCCCTTTCCCACCGATGCCCTCCGTTCCGTTTACCGGGAGATCATGTCAGCGTCTCTGGCTCTGGAAGAGCCGGTGAAAGTGGCCTATCTCGGACCCCAGGCGACCTTTACCCACCTGGCCTGCATGAAGAGCTTCGGCGATTCGGCCCTTTATGTCCCTGTCAAAAGCATCAGCGAGGTTTTCGAGACGGTGGAACGGGGGCATGTCCACTACGGGATCGTACCCATCGAAAACTCCACGGAGGGGGTGGTCAACTACACCCTCGACATGTTCCTCGATTCTGATCTGACGATCATTTCCGAAGTTCTCCTGGAAATCTCCCACCACCTCATGAACCAGTCGGGAGAGATGGGCGCCGTGGAGAAGGTCTATTCCCATCCACAGCCGGTGGCACAGTGCCGGCGCTGGATCGAAGAGCACCTCTCCCACGTGCCGATTATCGATGTTCAGAGTACGGCCAAGGCGGCACAGATGGCGGCGGACGACCCGACGGCGGCGGCCATTGCCAGTGAAGCGGCAGTCAACTTCTATGGGCTGCGGGTGATACAGAAGCGAATCGAGGACAACGTGAACAACTATACCCGCTTTCTCACCATATCCAAGGAGTTGGCGGAACGCACCGGCTGTGACAAGACGTCTGTTGTTTTCTCCTTCAAGAATCAGCCCGGCGCCCTGTTCAACATGCTCCGTCCTTTCGAGGAGAATGGGATCAATCTCACCAAGATCGAATCCCGGCCGTCCCGGAAGAAGGCTTGGGAATATGTTTTTTACGTCGACATGGAAGGACATGTGAATGATGCTCCCGTCAAAGCGGCGATCGCCCTTCTGGAAGAGAGCTGTTTTTTTCTCAAGGTCCTCGGCTCCTACCCGAGGGCCGGGAAGTAGGGGAGATCTCTGCCATGACCACCGCCCCCGAGCATGTCCGTAACCTCAACCCCTATGTTCCTGGAAAACCGATCGAAGAGCTGGAGCGTGAACTCGGTTTGACGGATACGGTCAAACTGGCGTCCAATGAAAATCCCCTGGGGCCCGCGCCCGGCGCCATTAGGGCCATCGCCCGGAATCTGATCGGCATTCACCGTTACCCCGACGGAAGCGGATATTATCTCAAGAAGGCGCTCGCGGAGCGGCTCGGCGTCCAGGGGGAGCAGATTATCCTGGGCAACGGCTCCAATGAGCTTTTAAATCTGATTGTCCGGGCATTCTACAAGCCGGGCCAGAATGCCGTCTCGTCAGAACAGACTTTCGTGGTCTACCCCATGGCCATGCAGGGGGTGGGAGGAGAATACCGGGCTGCGCCGATGCGCCATGAAACTTATGACCTGGACGCCATGGCCGATCTGGTGGACGCGAATACCCTCTGCGTCTTTATCGCCAATCCCAATAATCCCACCGGAACGATCGTGGGGCGCAAGGCTCTGGACCGGTTCTTCCAGAGGCTGGACCCGTCGGTGCTGGTGGTCCTGGACGAGGCCTATTTTGAGTACGTGGAGGACGCAAAATATCCCAACGGCGTCGACGATCTGGCAGACGGGAAAAACGTGATTGTTCTTCGGACCTTCTCCAAGATCTACGGGCTGGCGGGACTCCGCCTGGGTTACGGTATCGGCCCTTCCGGTCTGATCGAAACCTTGAACCGCATTCGGGAGCCCTTCAACACGGGAACCCTGGCGCAGGCGGCTGCCCTTGCAGCCCTGGAGGATGCAGACCATGTGAGAATGAGCTGCCGGGTGAATGGGGATGGGAAGCGGTTCCTCTACGATGCCCTGGACCAGTTCGGCTTGCGGTACACGCCCACGGAAGCCAACTTCATCTGGGTCGATACCGGCAGGGATGCCCAGGGCCTCTACGAGGCACTGCTCCGTCAGGGTGTGATCGTCCGCCCTATGGGGGAGCGCCATGTGCGGATTACCATCGGACTGGAACATGAAAACGCCAAGCTGGTGCAGGCCCTGGAGAAAGTGTTCTCCGAATCCTGATTAAGCGGGGAGGTCTCACGACAGGGGCGGTATCAATGGGTAGAGAAAGGCCATGTCAGTTCTTTTTAAAAAAGTAGTCATTATTGGGGTTGGCCTCATCGGCGGCTCCCTGGGGCTTGCGGGCAAAGCGCGCGGACTCTTCGGCGAAGTGATCGGCGTTGGGAGAAACCGCGGGAATCTCGAGAGGGCTCAGGAGATGGCCGCGGTGGACCGGATTCTCCAGGATCATCAAGAGGCCTGCGAAGGAGCCGATCTGGTGATGCTCGCTACCCCCGTTGCGGGGATTCTGTCCATAGGACAGGAAATCGGCCCCCGCCTGGCGCCCGGGGCGATATTGACCGACGCCGGGAGTGTCAAAGAGGCCCTCGTATCGCCTCTGGAAGCGGCCGTTTCTAAGGGAGCTTTCTTTGTGGGAGGGCACCCGATTGCCGGGAGTGAAGAATCGGGCGCGGCAGCGGCCCGGGCCGATCTTTTCGAGGGGGCACGGACCATTCTGACACCCACCGGTCATAGTGATTCCGGGGCAGTGGCCCGGGTCCGCTCCCTCTGGGAGGGGGTGGGGTCCCAGGTGGTGGAGATGGATGTGGGTGAACACGATCGGGTGCTGGCAGCCGTGAGTCATCTGCCCCATGTGGTTGCCTACGCCCTGACCAAGACGCTCCTGGATATGGAAGAGACGCGGCCTGATATCGCCTCCTATGCTGCGGGGGGCTTCAAGGATATAACCCGCATTGCATCGAGTCATCCCGAATTATGGCGGGACATCTGTAAAATGAACAAAAAGAACCTCATCGAGATGGTCGAGGCGTACGAACGGGCCCTGGAGCAGATCAAGTTCCAGATTCAGAGGAACAACTTCGGAAAATTGAGCCAGACCTTTCAGGAAGCCCGGGCTTTCAGGAAGAGGCTGTAATCCATGGAAAAGGCGACAGTCAAAAAATCGAAAGGACTTTCGGGGGCAATCACGGTTCCCGGCGATAAGTCGATTTCCCACCGGGCGGTGCTCATGGGGTCGGTTGCCGAGGGGATCACCGAGGTCCGGGGATTTCTCCGGGGCGAAGATACACTGAATACCCTGGAAGCCTGCCGCCGGATGGGTGTTGCCGTCGAAGAGGCCGGTGCCGACCTCACCATTCATGGCGTGGGACTTCACGGGCTTCAGGAACCCCGGGATGTGCTCGACCTGGGAAATTCGGGAACCGGGATGCGCCTCCTTGCGGGGCTTCTGGCAGGTCAGAATTTCTTTTCCGTGATGACCGGTGATTCCTACTTGCGGCAGCGGCCCATGGCCCGGATTACCCGCCCCCTGCGGGAAATGGGCGCCCGGATTATGGGCCGGGAAGACGGCCGTCTTGCGCCCCTGGCCATAGAGGGAGGCGGCCTGGGCCCCATGGTCTACCATTCGCCCGTGTCGAGCGCCCAGGTCAAGTCCGCCATTTTGCTGGCCGGGCTCTGCACGGAGGGGACCACCACCGTCATCGAACCCTGTCCATCCCGGGACCACACCGAAAGGATGTTTCGCCAATTCGGATGTCCCGTGGCCCAGGAGGGTACCACCGTGTCGATTGACGGGGGGCGGCGCCTGTCGGGAAGAGAGATTCAGGTTCCCGGTGACTTCTCATCGGCGGCCTTCTTTATCGTGGCGGCGCTGTGTGTCCCGGGTTCCCAAATTGTCGTTCGCAACGTGGGGACCAACCCCACCCGCACCGGTCTTTTGACGATTCTGAAACGGATGGGAGCCGACATCCGGGTTTCGGCGGAAGCCGATGGAAATGAACCGCTGGCTGACATGCAAATTGCCGCTTCCCGACTGCGGGGGACCGAGATATTGGCGAAGGAGGTTCCGGCAGCCATCGACGAGTTTCCCATCCTCTGCGTTGCGGCTGCACTGGCGGAGGGGGAAACCCGCATTACCGGTGCCGCCGAGCTTCGGGTCAAGGAGACCGACCGGATTCGGGCCATGACGGTTAATCTGACGGCTGTCGGCGCGGCAGTTGAAGAACTGGACGACGGCCTCATCATTCAGGGCCGGGAGACGCTGAAGGGCGGCCAGTGCAAGAGCTTTGGCGACCACCGGATTGCCATGGCCATGGCCGTGGCAGGACTCTGCTGCAGCAAGGGAACGACGATCGAAGACACGGGATGCATAGGCACCTCTTTTCCCGGGTTCTGGGAAACGCTGGACGAGGTGAACCTCTGATGAAAGCCAAGAAGGGGCTGATTGTCACCATTGACGGTCCCGCGGGCTCGGGCAAGACCTCGGTGACCCAGGCCGTGGCACAACGCCTGGGGCTTCGCTACATCGATACGGGGGCCATGTACCGGGGAGTGGGATGGATCGCCAGGGAAATGGGGGTGCCCTTCCGGGAGTCTTTCGAGCTGGACGAACTTCTGCGCTCCACGGAACTCTGTTTTGAAGAAAAAGACGGCGCGACCCGGCTGAAAGTCAACGGAGAGGATGTGACCGACCAGATCCGCACGGCGGAAATGGGACTGATTGCCTCCCGGATCTCGGTCCTCGGTTCGGTGCGCACCTGGCTTTCGGGGCTCCAGCGGACCCTTGGTGAAGAGGGCAACACCATCCTTGAGGGACGGGATATGGGGACCGTGGTTTTCCCCGATGCCGACTACAAGTTCTATCTGACAGCCGTTCTGGAGGAGCGGGGACGGCGGCGGACCGATGAACTGCTTGCCCGTGGCGAGAGGGTCGATTATGAATCGATCGTCCGGGACATGGCTCTCCGGGACAGCGCCGACGCCGGTCGTGAACTGGCCCCTCTGAAAAAGGCCGATGACGCCGTCGAGATTGATACCACCACCATGCCCCTGGCTGCCGTCATCGATACGGTGATCCGTATTATCGGGGAGGGGGAACGGGAAAAGGGTAGAGCGAAATCATGAAGATTGTTGTTGCCCGGAAGGCAGGGTTCTGTTTCGGTGTCAAAAGGGCCATCAAGGCCGCCTATGAGACCGCGGGGAAGGAAACGAAAGAAGTGGCCACACTGGGACCGCTGATTCATAATCCCCAGGTGGTTGCCCGGCTTGAAGAGATGAATGTCCGGACCGTGGACCGGGTGGAAGATTTTCACGGCGACATCCTGATCATCCGATCCCACGGTGTACCCAGGCAGGTTTTTGAAAAAGCGCGGAATGCCGGGATTGAGGTGATCGACGCGACCTGCCCCTTCGTTAAAAACGCACAGGATTTTGCCGCTCGGCTTCACGCCGATGGATACAGGGTCGTGATCGTGGGAGATGAGAGCCACCCCGAAGTTCGGGGGATTATGGACTATGCCGGCGAATCGGCTGTTGTCGCCTCCGACGGTGATGGTGTCGCCGGACTGAAGGGGAGCCGCAAAATCGGGATTGTCGCTCAGACGACCACCACCATGGAGAAATTTACATCGGTGGTCGCTCGATGTCTGGAGATCGCCCGGGAGGTGAAAATCTTTAATACCATTTGTGATGCCACCCACGTGCGCCAGAAAGAGGCACAGGAAATCGCTCAAACCGTGGATCTCATGCTGGTGGTGGGAGGCCGAAACAGCGGCAACACCAATCGCCTGTCGGAAATATGCGGACAAACGGGAACCCCGACCCGTCATATCGAGACCGAAAGGGAAATCGAGAGTGAATGGTTTTGCGGGGTCAGCCGCGTCGGTATCACCGGAGGGGCGTCAACGCCGGACTGGATCATCGAGGCGGTGATTGATCGCCTCCGGGAGATCACCGGCGACGCCGAGGTGGATCGAAAGGCAACAAAATCATGATTGGGACCTAAATAATCATTGACAAAGGCACGACAAGCTTTTATGGTAAAAAATTCACAGGTTCGGAGGGCGGTCTCGCTCGGGACCTGTTCCGCATTTTCACTGTAAGCCGCGGATCCGGAGAGGGGGCCTCTTCGGAAAAAAAGTTTTGGAGGTTGCATCAATTATGAATGAGCAGCAGGAAGAACAGCGGGAAGAAGTGACCGAAAGCGCCGAGACAGGCCAGAGCAACTCCGCCACCAGCGACGAGGAGCTGAGCCAGGAAGACATGGCCCAGCTGTATGAGGAAACCTTTCAGGATACCAAGGAAGGGGCGGTGGTGAAGGGGAGGGTTCTCAGTGTCAGCAAAGACTTCGTGGTTGTTGACGTGGGGTTCAAATCGGAAGGGCTGATCTCCATCGAGGAATTTGCCCACCGTGCGGAAGGGCCCATCAGCGTAGGCGATGAAGTGGAAGTCCTGCTGGAGCAGGTGGAAGATGCCGAGGGGCAGGTGGTTCTCTCCAAAGAAAAGGCCGATCGCATTCGGGTCTGGCAAGATATTTCCAAGGCTTATGACGAGACCAAACCGGTGGATGGTGTCATCATTTCCCGGATCAAGGGAGGGCTTTCGGTTGATTTGCTGGGGATTCGAGCCTTTCTTCCCGGCTCTCAGGTGGATATCCATCCTGTTCGGAACCTGGAAAAGTTTATCGGCAAGAAGTTCCCCATGATGATTATCAAGATGAACCAGAAACGGGGGAACATCGTTCTGTCGAGACGGGTACTGCTGGAGGAAGAGCGGAAGCATCTCAAGGCGGATACCCTCATGAACCTGCAGGAAGGGAAGGTGGTTCAGGGGATTGTTAAAAATTTGACCGAATACGGCGCTTTTATCGACCTGGGCGGGATAGATGGATTGCTCCATATCACCGATATGTCCTGGGGCCGGGTCCATCATCCGTCGGAGCTGTTCTCCTTCGGAGACGACGTGGAAGTGGTCGTTTTGAAGTTCGACAAGGAACGGGAACGGGTCTCTCTGGGCTACAAGCAGAGGACACCCAACCCCTGGACCCAGGCGGAAGAAAAATACCCTGTGGGAAGCCGGGTCAAGGGCAAAGTTGTCAGTCTCACTGATTACGGGGCCTTCGTGGAGTTGGAAGAAGGTGTGGAAGGGTTGGTCCATGTGTCTGAGATGTCCTGGACCCAAAAGGTGCGCAACCCCTCGAAAGTGGCCCAGGTGGGCGAGATTGTTGAAGCCCAGGTGTTGAATATCGATGTGGCCAACAAACGGATTTCCCTCGGGATGAAGCAGGTCGAATCCAACCCCTGGGATATGATCGAAGAAAAATATCCCGTGGGGAGCCGGATTACCGGTGAAGTGAGAAACGTCACCGATTTCGGTGCCTTTGTCGGTGTGGAGGAAGGGATCGATGGTCTGGTTCATATTTCCGATATGTCCTGGACCCGGAGAATAAAACACCCCTCAGAACTTCTGAAAAAGGGTGAGGAGGTGGAAACGGTGGTCCTCAACGTGGACAAGGATAAAGAGCGTCTCTCACTGGGGTTGAAGCAGGTGACCCCCGATCCCTGGGTGGGCATCTCCCAGACCTTTCCCGTGGGTTCCGTTGTAAGGGGCAAAGTGGTCAAGATTACCGATTTTGGCGTTTTTGTTGCCCTGGAGAACGGCATTGAAGGGCTGATCCACAATACGGAAGTGACCCTTGATCCCGCCCGGAAGGCCGAGGACTCACTGGCTGTCAACAGCGATATTAAAGCCCTGGTGGTGAAAATCGACGAGGAAGAGCGTAAGATCGGCCTTTCGATTAAACAGTATCTGGAAGGTTTGGAAGATGGCGATTTGAAGAGTTACATGAGCGAGCAGGAAGCGCAGCAGGTCAAGATGGGAGACCTCATGAGTGACGATGCAAAAGACGGCATGGGGCAGGCCGGATCCGGTGAAGCCGATAGGGAACCGGACACCGATGCCGACGCTGGTTCTTCGGAAGCATGATCTCAAAGGCCCGGCACGTTTCAGTTTATCCATGATGATCCGGTATAATTTTTAACACAGTTGACAGGCCGGTTATCCGGCCTGTCTATCTTTCCTCCATACCCTTGATTCACTTGCCGAGCGTGGAGTCCGTTCTTTTCCCCATGGAGGTCAATCAGGTGAGTCGTCTCGTTAGAAGTTCCGCGGCCCGTTTTTTCATCCTCATCGCAGGGTAGGCGTTTTTTGTTTTTCTGGCGGTTTTTATCCTGACTTCTTTTTTCGGAGGACAAGGGGGCGGCCCTGCGGCCCTCAGTGGAGACCGGATCGGGGTCGTTGAAATCAAAGGGGTCATCCTGGAGTCCAAGAGGATTCTGGAGAACCTGAAAACCTTCGTTGACGATAAGAGCGTCAAAGGCATCGTCGTCCGGATCGACAGTCCCGGAGGCGCGGTGGCCCCGTCCCAGGAAATCTATTCGGCTTTGATGAAGATCCATGAGAAGGGGGAGAAGAAAGTTGTCGCCTCCTTTGGGAACGTTGCCGCGTCAGGCGGCTATTACATCGCCGCAGCCGCGGATCAGATTGTCACCAATGCCGGCAGTATCACCGGCAGCATCGGTGTGATCATGGAGATGACCAACATCGAGGCACTACTGGATAAAGTGGGCGTCGAGAGCTACGCGGTGAAGAGCGGAGAGTTCAAGGATATCGGAAGCATCAGCCGTCCCATGACACCCCGGGAACGCCAGATTATCCAGAGTGTGATCGATGACGTGTACATGCAGTTCGTAGAAGACGTGGCGAAGGGGCGGGGGATGGAGGTGGCCAAGGTGAAACAGCTCGCTAACGGGAGCGTTTTCTCCGGAAGGCAGGCCCTGGGACTCGGCCTCGTCGATAAGATTGGGACCTTTACAGACGCCGTAACAGTGGCAGCTGAGCTTGCCGGAATTAAGGGTGAGCCGAGACTCATATACGAAAAGAAAGAGCGACTGCCCTGGTTTGACTACGTGGCCCAGAATATGATGCACCGCATCTTTCAGTCACGAATTAACAGCTCGCCGTCCCCCCTCTTATACCTCATGAAATAAGGATCACCCCTTTTCACCATGAGGCCCTGCTATTTCCTCTTCAGGACAAACCGGCCGGGACCAATCAGAATCAGAGCAAGGAAAACAATGCCGTCTTCCATGGCATGGGAATAGACGTTAAAGGGATCCCCCTTGCTGACGTGCATGTTAAGGGCCACCGCCATGGTCGCGGCCAGCAGCAGGCACGCAGGTCTGAAAAAGAAACCGAGGATGAGAAGCAGCCCCCCCACCGATTCCGACAGGGCCGCCATCAGACCCCATGCCGCAGGGGCGAAAGATATGCCCAGAGGGGCCATCGCCGCGCCGCCGAGCCCAGCCCATTTTTCGGGGCCTCCCAGAAGCTTGGGCACACCGTGGAAAAGGAAGGCTACGCCCAGTCCTACACGGAGGAAAAGAAGTCCCCAATCTTTGTACCGGTCGAAGAAATCGGACATCCTGCACTCCTTAAATCATCCAGCTAGTTTCCATCCGGAAATGCCCCTTTTGCGCAATCTCTGCGTCGATCTGCGGAATTACTTGTGCGACGTACTCGAGTACGTCTCCGCGTAATTCCTTGGTCTCCTTGACCTTTCACAAAATTGGCAGTTTCCGAATTGGAAACAATTTAGTGTAACCATCCGGAGGTGAAGCGCTTCCGGATGGACACCAGCTAGGCAGTTGCTACCCTACATGGCCTGTTTGGTCTCCTCGTCCTCTTCGGCTTCGTCCGATGTTTCTCCAGCGGCTTCAGCTGACTTAACCCGTTCCTCATATTCGTCCTTGATGCGGTTGATCTCCTCTTCCAGTTCCGCCACCTGGCCGTGGAAGCGGTCGGCGTCTTTTAGAATTTCCGCAACAATCTCGTCGCTGTAGATCGAGTTGTCTGCATGCTCTTCTCTGAGGGTATAAAACCGGTTGCCCAGCCGGGCGACTACCTTGTCCATGTCTTTTTGAAGAGAATTGACCTTCATTTGAATGCGGGTAATCTTTGTCTTCTCCTCTGTAAGCAGGGTTAGCTTTGAGGCACCGCCTTTGAGGCCCTGGTACGCGTCATCCATGGTCTTTTTTATCTTATCAAACATTGGTCTACCTCCTCGCTGAAAGGGTTATCTTACGCTACAAACTATATCTCATTACCTGATTAATGCAACCGCTTCGACAGAATTGAGCTGGCCCAGGGGGGGAGGCGGCACCCCTCGTTCTTTCCAATGGCCACTCGACGGTGACAAAAATGGTCACCGATCGGGCCATAACGGCAGAAATTTGACGGCGATGGTTTTCAGGATAAAGAGAGAAGATTGTTGAAAGTGTGTTTTGAATCAGTGGGTTACAGAGGAAATGGGCAGGTGGTACGCTTTTTGCGTATATTCCTTTCAATCCTTCTACAGCAGAGTTCTTGGCGTAAACCTACAGGGAGACAGCCGATGGAATACCGTGTGCGAGAATTGGCCGATCATTTTCTGGGCGTCACCAAACACATCTTCAGTGAGCGGGGGTACTGCTTTTCCTCGGCTTTTCTTGTTGGCGAGGGGGTCGAGGTGATCAAGCTTGATCTGTCAACGGAAGAGAAAAAGGAGGCCTATTCGAATCTGGTCAAGTGCCGTTTCTTTGCCGGCGACGCCCGTGACCTGATCGTCATCCATCAGGCCTGGGTCACCAAGCATTCGCCCTTCGAGATGTGCGAGCTTTTTGCCGAAGATCAGGGGGAAATGCGCCTCCATGATAAGTACCATGACGCCGAAGAAGCGCTTCTCGTGTTTATCAGCTCCCGCACCGGCGGTGAGGTGTGGCAGGTGCCCTTCACCCGGAGCGACGGGGGGATCATCTTCCAAGAGAAACAGATACTCAAGTCTATTGTAAGCGAGAATTGGATGGTGAATCGCAACAAAGATTTGGCCACGCAGCTGAATTGAAGGCAGTGTGATTTATCCAGGTGCACTTTCACTGCAGGGGATGCAGCAGTCCCTGCCGTCGATTTCCCTGGTCCGGGGTTCCATCACTTTCTCGCCGCACCGGACACAGCGCACCGACGGGTATATTCGCGCTTTGGGCGGAGCCGGAACGGTGACCGGGTCCAGAGAAAAGAGCTTCTCCGCCGGGGCTTTGAGGATTTCCTCGACTTTCTTTCTCTTGATCTCCTGCAAGGCATTGACGACAGAGGCTGTCCTGTCACCCTCTCCGTATTTTTGCCAGACGTCCCGTTCCTCCTGCGTTTCCTCCCGGTTATAGTCCAAAGAGATCCGAAATCCCTTTCCCGTCTCCCGGCTGAAAAAGGTATAGACCTGCTTGCCGTAATCCTTGAAAATGAGGTTACCCTTCCCAAAAGTGCAGCCCGTCATGACCTGTATGGCATCGACGGCGCAGGAATCGTTTTCTACGACCGCCACGATTTCTTCGTCCCGGGCGCGTTCCCTCAGCCTCTTGAGCGCCGTCTCGGCTACCCGGAACCCATAGGCCACGCCGGGGCACATATGGCCGTGGAAGTCGATCACCTCCTTTAGAGTATCGCTCTGCTCCATTTCTTCCTCCTGTCATCGAAATGACCCACCATAGCATACTTTGCGCTGGCCGTCCAAGGCTCGCCCTGATCGTTTCGCCAGGATAGCCGACAGGCGAAGCCCTTGACTCTCTCTGGAGCCGCTGTTATTATCGTGCGGCCTTTTCTTGCGGCGGCACTGTGTGCCGGTCCCTATTCTCCAGCCTTGGAAACAGATGATCGAGACCCGGGAGCTGACAAAAAAGTTTGGTACCCTTACCGCCGTCGACCGGCTTGGCCTGTCCATCCGTTCCGGTGAGATCTTCGGGCTCCTGGGGCCCAATGGTGCCGGAAAGACCACCACCGTCCGCATGCTTACCACGCTGGCCAAGATCACTTCAGGTACGGCGATCATCCATGGTTTCGACGTCCGGCGCAATCCTCTGGAGGTGAAGAAATTTATCGGCGTGGTGCCCCAGGGATTGAATCTGGAGATCGAATTGACGGCGGAGGAAAACCTGGACTACCATGGGCGTCTCCACAAAATGTCCCGGGAGGATCGTCGATCCAAAACCGACATGCTCCTCGCGTTTGTAGAACTGGAAGCAAAACGTCGGGTGCAGGTAGACCGATTCTCCGGCGGCATGAAACGGCGGCTCCTCATCGCCCGGGCATTGATGCACAATCCCAGGGTGTTGTTTATGGATGAGCCGACCGTGGGGCTTGATCCTCAGATTCGTCGAAAGATCTGGGAACTCATCCAGGAACTCAAGGACCGGGGAATGACGATTCTCTTGACCACCCACTACATCGAGGAAGCCGAATTTCTTTGCCACAGGGTCGGCATCTTGAACCAGGGCCGGCTCATCGCCCTGGATTCGCCGGAGGGGCTCAAGGAGAGTCTGGGGAAGTTCACCGTCGAATGTCAGCAGCGTAACGGATGCGGCGTGGCTTTCTTCAAGAACCGTGAAGATGCAGTGGCTCACGCAGGGACGCTGAAGAATGATGTGGCCATTCGTCAGACCAACCTGGAAGATGTCTTCCTGAACCTGACCGGTGAGAAAATCCGCGATTGACCGCCTGCTCCTTAAACGGGCTGATCAGGGGGCATGACGAACGGCGGCGGGGCAGCCTCTTTTGCTTTATGAGGACGGGGCCAGCCATCTC